>JAQGKA010000288.1 GCA_028290355.1 Tardiphaga sp.
ATCAACAGGCGCGGATTGAGCAGCAAAGCCATGGCGATCATCGCGCGCTGGCGCTGACCGCCGCTCAATTGGTGGGGAAACGAACGGATGATGCGGCCGGGTTCCGGCAGATGAACGCTGTCGATCAATTCGAGCACGCGGGCGCGGCGTGCGGCTTTCCCGAGCGGCGTATGGATGCGCAGCACTTCATCGAGTTGGCGGCCGATCGTGTGCAGCGGGTTCAGCGCCGTCATCGGCTCTTGGAAGATCATGCCGATTTTTGCGCCACGAATGTCGCGCATTTTGTCTTGCGGCGCGACGGCGAGATCCTGGCCTTCGAACAGGATTCGGCCGCTCCCGACGCGCACATGCGGGCGGGGCAGCAGGCCAAGGATCGAACGCGCGACAAGCGATTTGCCCGATCCGCTCTCGCCGATCAGGCATGTCACTTTGCCGGCGCGCAACACGAGATCGACATCGCTCACCGCATTGGCCCGGTCGGCGCCGGGCGGCAAAGCGATCGTGAGCTTTTCAAGTTCGAGAACGGTCTCGCTCATCGCTCACGCAGCCTCGGATTGAGGGCTTCGTTGAGCCCGTCGCCAATGAGATTGATGCCGAGCACCGTGAGCAGGATCGCGACCCCCGGAAAGGTGCAGATCCACCAGGCGGAGCGCAGCACCGCGCGCCCCGCGCTGATGATCAACCCCCAGCTCATGACATTCGGATCACCGAGGCCCAGAAACGCCAATCCGGCTTCGAGCAGAATCGCGGTGCCGATCAGCAGCGAACCGACCGCGATGATGGAGGAGGCGCAGTTCGGCAGCATATGATTGAAGATGATGCGCGCATCGCTGGCGCCGAGGCCCGCGCAGGCCTGCACGAATTCGCGGCCGCCGAGCGAGACGAATTCCCCGCGCACGAGCCGCGCGATGCTTGGCCAGGAGACGGCGGCGATGGCGATGATTTCGCTGGAGACCGAGGGGGAAAGGATCGCGACGATCAACAAAGCGAAAATGAAGGCCGGGATGGTTTGGAAGAATTCCGTTATGCGCATCAGCACGGTCTCGGTCATCCCGCGATAGTAGCCGGCCACCCCCCCGGCCACCGCGCCGATTACAATTGCGGCGAGGGTCGCACCGACACCGACGATGAGCGAAGTGCGCGCGCCGTAAGCGATTTCGGCCGCGACGTCGCGGCCGAGCGTGTCGGTGCCGAGCAGAAAGCTCCCGCCCGGCGGCTGCAAGGCGGGTCCCGCGAGCTTGAACGGATCGTCAGGGTAGATCACCGGTGTAAGCACGACGAGCAGGAGCAAGCACAGCAGCACGGCTGCGCCGAATAATGCCATCCGGTTGCGCGCGAACCGCGCAAAGCCCTGCCACATGTCAAATCTCCATGCGCGGGTCGAGCATGACGTAGATCACGTCGACGGCGAGGTTGATGATCACGATGAGGCAGGCTGACATGAAGAAGATCGCGAGAAGCAGATTGAGGTCGCGCGATTGCAGCGCGTTGAAGGCAAGCGTGCCGATGCCGGGCCAGCCGAACACGGTTTCCACCACGATGGAACCGCCGATCAGATTGCCGGCCTGAACGCCGGCAATCGTCACGATAGGCAACAGCGCATTGCGCAGGACATGACCTGTCATGATGCGGCGCTCGGTCTGGCCCTTGGCGCGCGCCGTGGTCACGTAGTCCATGCCGGTTTGCTCCAGGACGGACGCGCGCATGAGGCGCGCATAAAGCGCGAGGTAGAACAGTGCGAGCGAGACGGCGGGCATCACGAGATGCCGAGCGACGTCCCAAACCTCGGCCCAGCCTTCGTGACCGGCGCCGACCGTATCGAACCCGCTTGTCGGCAGCCAGCCGAGGCCGATCGAAAAGATCACGATCATCATGAGCCCAAGCCAGAATCCGGGCGTCGCATAGGCGACGAGGCTGATCAGCGAAATGATGTTGTCGCGCCAGGAATTGCGCCCTGTCGCGGCAACGAGACCGAGGATGATGCCGAGCGCCACAGCGGTGCCGAAGGCCGTCAACATGAGCAGGCTGGTTGGCCCGAGCCGTTCGAAAATCAGGCTGCTCACGTCGGCATCGTTGCGGTAGGAATAACCGAGATTGAAATGCGCCATGTTCGAGACATAGGTCAGGAACTGCATGCCGAGCGATTGGTCGAGGCCGAATTTATGGCGCAGCGCGTCCATATATTCGGGCGTCGCAGCACCGCTCTCGCCGGCGAGCACGGAGGCCGCGTCGCCGGGCGCGAGATGGATCAACAGGAAGTTGAGCACAATGATGCCGAAGATCACCGGCAGCGCGGTGACCAGCCGGTATCCCATATAGCGGGCCAATCGCACGGCTTAGGTTTCCAGCCAGGCCCGTTCGAAAGCCTGTTGCGTGCCGAGCGGCCCGGTCGTGTGATCGCGAAGCTTTCGATTGAAGACCGAGACATATTGCACGTCGATGAGCCAGACCAGTGGGCAATCCTCGGCAAGAATCTGCTGCGCCTTTTTGTACAGTACGGCGCGCTTATCGTGGTCCTGCTCGCGCATGGCCTCGTTCAAAATGCCGTCGAATTCCGGATTGGCATAAAAGCTGTCGTTGACGAAGGTCACGCCCTTGCGGATCTGCGAGGTGAGATATTGCTTGTTGAGACCATAGACCGGATCGACGCCCTGGCTCAGGAAGGGCTCATTAATGTCGTAATCGTAATCGGTATAGACGCGCCGCAACCAGGTGGCTGTATCTTCCGATCGTAGCGTCAGATCGATCCCGACGATCGCGAGCGCCTGTTTCAGATATTCGGCCTGGCGCAGCCATTGCTCGCCGAATGAATTGACTTCGAGATGCATGCCGAAGCGCATGCCGTTCGCGCCGCGCGGCAGGCCCGCGCCGTCGAGCAGCTTGTTGGCAATGTCGAGACGGTCGGGCACGTCGTATTTACGTACATCGTCGGTATAGAACCCGACGGTCTTGAACAGACTGCTGAGCGGGCCGGTGGCCGGCTTGCCGTAGCCATACATGACATCGCGCAGGATCACCTTGCGATCGATCGCATAAGCGATCGCCTGGCGGACTTCTTTCTTGTCGAGCGGCGGGTGTTTGGCGTTGAGTTCGAGCACGCTCAAGGCGGGCGTCATCTCATAGCCTTTCATCGTCGTATCGAGGATCGGGTTGGTCTTCATCCGCGCGAGATCGGCGTAATTAACGGCGCTATAGCCGGCGAAATGCGCCTCACCGGTCTCGAGCGCGGCAGAGCGCGTCGCAGCGTCCGGGATGAAACGCGCGATGATATGGTCGAGATAGGGCAGTCCCGGCTTCCAATATTTGTCGTTGCGGTCGAGCCGCACGAACTGTCCGCGGTCCCATTGCCCGAATTTGAACGGCCCGGTGCCGATCGGCTTGTTGGCCGAAGCATTCTGCAGGATCTGCGTTCCCTCGAAAACCGATTTGCACATGATCGGCAGATCGCGCCCTGCAAGCCCCTTCATGAGATAGGGCGCGGGATTGGCGAGACGCAGAACCGCAGTCATTTCGTCCGGCGTATCGACGCCCGTCAGTTCAGCGAGCAGGAGCGGCGCGAAGGGGTGATATTTCTTCAGAATCTCCATGACGGAGAATTGGACGTCGGCGCTCGTGAAACGCTTGCCGTTGTGAAAGACAACGCCTTCGCGCAGTTTGAAGGTGATGGATTTTCCGTCGGGCGCGGTCTCCCAGGAGGTTGCGAGATTGGGCTGAGGATTTTGATCCCAGTCGTAGGTCACAAGACCTTCGTAAATCTGTGTGGCGATGGGCGGGATATTGCCGGCGGTCACGGCATAATGGGCGAGCGTCGAGGGCTCGGGCTGAACAATCATGACCATCGTGCCGCCCCGCACCGGCTCATCGGCCTTGGCGAAACCGTTGGAGAAGATGGTGCCCGACAATGCGGCCAACCCGAGGGGCAAAGCCAGAGCGGTACGGCGTGAGATTTTATTCAAAGGCGGATGGTCAACCAAAATGCGAACTCCTCAACGGTACCCGGGATCAAGCAATTGGCGTGCCACCTTTGCCGCTGCGGCAACCGGGCGCGGAAAGGTGTCTCGTGGAAGGTGCGCCGGCCCCTCAGCGTGTCGCCCCTCGCTTGCTCACGGAAAATATAGCTCGCGACCACTGAAGGATCAGCGGAGAGTTCGGATTTCTGGTCGAGGTTGCATGGTTCACAAGTATGGTCCACGATCATCGCCATGGATCACGGACTGCGGAGAACAACTAAGTTCGACCAAGCGGTTGATCGGATTTTGGAGTCTGGCTGGGGAACTAATATTCTTCTTGTATGCGACCCCCGCGAGGGCGACGAGGTTCTTACCGACCGGTTAAATGCGCTCATTGAGAAGCGCACCGCCAAGCTATAGGTTGCTTCCTTGCCGGGTGAGGCACTCCCACAAGCGTGACTAGCGTCGGAATTGCGAAAACAGCTGTCCCGTAAAGCATAAAGGCTGGTCGATGCGAGCCTGAAACGTTCGGCCTGAATCGACAAAGGCCCTCGCTGACTGACGGGGGCCTTCGTCACCTTAGCAACAACGTCGCTGCGGGCGCCAGCAAAGACGTGACAGGCAAGATACTCACAAGCTCATGCCGGATAGTCGTGCTTCTCAGACCGCGGTGGGCATTTTCCAACCGCCGAAGGTCTTCTCGAGATGCTGGACGAGAGCAAGCGCGACGTCCTCACGCCACGGGCGAGCGGCGACCTGGACGCCAAGCGGCAGTCCCTCAGGTGACGTGCCGACCCTGACAGTCGCGGTCGGCCAGCCGGTAAGGTTGTGAGCCTGCGCATAACCAAATCCTCTGCGATTGGCCTCGTCGAAGCTGGTGCCGTGAAGCAATGCCGGATACGGCGCCACAGCTGACAGGATAGCGTCGTAGTTTTCCATGTAGCGCAACATAGAATTGCGAAATAGATCCCAGCGGACGAAGGCGGCAAGCGCCTCGGTCGTGGTCGCAAAGGCGGGAGCGACCGAGTAGGTCAACGCTTTTTCGAACAACGGAGAGATTTCGTCTGATCCGACACTTTTTAGAAATGCGCGCGTCCCTGCTCCACCGTCGCCGCGACTCATATCGAAATATACCTTCGACGCAGTGCCTGCATCGGGCGGCCGACTCTCTTCGACCTTCACACCTGCTTCGGCGAAGGCTTTGGCGGAATCCCGCACCGCCGCGATGATTTCGCGGGTCGGCGTAGCAACGCCGTCATCATCAAAAAACGCGATCTTCAGGTCTTGAAGTTTGACGTTCCCGGGATTGCCCATCGGCATGCCGACGATCGAGTGATCCCGATAGTCCGGGCCGGAAATGATCGGCAGCGCCAGCGCAAGGTCCTCGACCTTTCGCGCCAGCAGGCTGACATGGAAAACAGCATTGCGTGCGCCGAGGGGTAACGGAAACTGCCCCGTTCTCGGCACGCGCCCCGAGGTCGGCTTGATCGCGGCGAGACCGCAAAAATGCGCCGGAACACGGATGCTGCCGCCGGCGTCGGTGCCAAGGCCGAGTGGCGAGCCGCCTGCCGCAACGATCGCGGCTTCACCGCCGCTGCTGCCGCCGGGCGTCCGGGCAAGGTCATAAGGATTGTTGGTTCGCCCATAGACCAGATTGTCGGTCTCAAGTGCGCCCGCAAGCTCCGGAACGTTCGTCTTGCCGAGAATGATCGCACCCGCGGCGCGCAATCGCGCAACCGCAGTGGCATCGGCCTTGGGCACATAATTCGCGCGCCCCTTCGTGCCGCCGGTGCAGATCACGCCCGCCGTTTCCAACGTATCCTTGATCGTGACCGGCACACCATGAAGCGGCCCTTTGATGTCGCCGCGAGCCAATGCCGCATCGGCTTCATCCGCCTCCTTCCGCGCAGACTCGGCGGTCAATTGAACGACGGCGTTGAGCTTTGGATTGACCTCCGTAATTCGCGCGAGATACGCATCGACCACCGTCTTCGAGCTTACCTTTTTTGAGCGGATGGCCTCGGCCAGCGCACTTGCCGAGGCGGACGTAAGATATCCTTCATTCGCGGCATTTGCGGACGTCACAAAAGACTTCGTTCCGACCGCAACGGCCACCCCTGCTGCTGCGGCAGTGCCGAGAAATTCCCGCCGCCCAATGGTCTCGCTCATAATCACGCCGCTTTCTCAGATGTTTAAGGTGCAAAATGATGACCATGACGCAATGAGCGAGCAAGCCTTTGATTTCGGCATTCGCGCTTTCGCGGCAGGGACGCGATGACGTTTACGTGATGCTTAGAGAGTCAATCACTTGCGTTCGATGGCGTGCACGAAACGAGACCGAAAAGCATCCGCATCGACAGGCCATGTCAGCGACTGCCTTCATTGTAAGCGGCATGTGCCATGACACTAAGCAAGAACGGCACATATTGAGTATGCGTACAACATCGCGCGTGCGCCTGAGGACGCGCGTATCATTGCAGATCTATGCCCGATGCCAACAAGTAGCGCTCGATCGCGGCGCGGGACTGGCACAAGGATCGCGATCCGGAGAGCACCAGCCGGGCGGTGAAAGAGTACATCGGCGACCCTTGACGATGCGGCCTGGGGGGCGGCTACCGACGTGGTCCCGAAGTTTGTCTCGCCATCGGATCATGCGGCCCAGTGGACGGGGCGCACAAAGGACCGGCATTCTTCGCCTACTCTAACAACTACCTCATCGACGTGAAGTTCGGCGTCATCGTGGATTTCCACGCGTACACCCAACGATGCTTGGGCGGCAATGTCCGAGTTGGGTGGTGGGTTCAACTGGTCAGCGCAACACACTAATCTTTTAGCAAAGATGGAGTGTGGGCCATGAAACAGCGACGTCGCATTTATCACTCGGCGGCTCAGCGGTCTGAGATCTGGGATCGCTGGCGGGCTGGCGAGCCGATGAGTTCAATCGGACGCCGATTTGACCGGGAATCCTCTTCGGTTTTTTCGGTGATCTCGCCAACAGGCGGCATTCGTCCGCCAGCTCGGCGACGAGCCAGGGAGGCGCTCAGCCTTTTTGAACGGGAGGAAATTTCCAGAGGGCTCAGCATGCAATGTTCGTTGCGTTTGATTGCTCAGCAATTGGGACGAGCTGCATCGACCATCAGCCGTGAAGTCAGTCGCAATGGTGGATCGGATCGGTATCGAGCTTCCCGTTCGGATCAAGCCGCCTGGGATCGGGCGCAGCGTCCCAAGCTGTGTAAGCTGGCTTGCCGTCCGTTCCTGAGCCGGACAGTCTGATCCCATGTGTCGGCAAACTTGAATTTGTCCATCGAGCGGAGCAACAACTCTCTGGCTTAGTCGATTTTCGCCATCGCGCTGCAAAGCAGCCTGACGAGACCATCGCGTTATGATTGGCAATTGATGAAAATTTGAGCAAATCTTCGCTTAAAACAACCCAGTCGGCGGATTTTAAAGTGTTGGATTGCCCAAAGTTGCATCTCACCGCAGTCAAATCCCAATATCTCGGGGCTAAAGCATCTTGATCGAGACTGGCACCCGGCTTGCTTCCTGGATGCCAATGCACCGATGTAGAGGATTATCTGATGTCGTTTTATGTGCCGAGAATAAGACAAACAACCCAGGCAACCATTCTCGCAAGTCTCATTGGATTAGCTACAACCCCCCTCCTCGCAGCACCGGCCTCATGCCCATCGCCAATTCCGTTTGGATTGACGACGGCACTGACTGGCAACCTTGCGTTGCTCGGGACTCAGGCACGCAACGGCGTTGAATTCGCGGTCGATGAGATCAACAAGAGTGGCGGTATCGCCGGAAAGCAGATCGCGCTCGTCACAGATGACACCGGCGCCTCCAGCACTGACGCGCTCAACGCCATGAACCGAATTGTCGAAGGTAAGCCGCTCGTAATCTTCGGTTCGATGATCAGTCCTCACGTCTTCGCTCAAACGGAAATCGTCACAAAGTCAGAGACACCCTTTATCGTTGGCGCGACTAACGCCAAGGTCACAGCGCAAGGCAGCAAATGGCTCTTCCGCACCCATGCACATGACGGTCAGCTCGCCGATCTGATCCCGACATATCTTGCGAAATCGCTTGGCAAAACAAAGCCGGGGATTATGGCGGTGGCCGACGATTATGGACTGGGCGCCACAAAGGGCATTCAAGACTCGCTGTCGAAGCTCAATATAACGCCGGTCGCTACCACATCTTATGCTCCTTCAGACAAGGACATGAGCGCACAACTGCTTGAGATCAAGGATAAGGGAGCTGACAGTCTTATCCTATTCGGCCGGCCCGCCGACGTTGCGCTGGTCCTCAAGCAGATGAGCGAACTCGGAATCAAGCTGACGACTATCGGAAATGCGAGCATGGTTGCCCAAACCACACTCAACAATCTGAGTGCGGCGGAAGCCGATGGCGCATACGCGATCGGCGGCATGATACCCCAGACATCGACGGACCCGAAGATCGTCGATTGGTCAAAGCGGGTGCTAGAGAAATACAAGGTGCCGGCCGACAACTTCACTGTGGCTTACTATGACTCTGTCTACCTGTTGAAAAGCATCATTGAAAAGGTTGGTTGTGACAAACCCGCGATCCGCGATGTCCTGGCTTCAACGAAAAATTCGCAAGGCATGCTGATCTCTTATACGGCGGACGCGCCGGGCGACCTCGTCCACACGCTCGGGATCTATCGCAACAAGGGCAAGACGCCGGAACTGGTTGGTCCGATCAACGAAGCTGGATACTGACGGGTCGCGAGGTGGGACAACTCGTCGTCAACGGCCTTGCATTGGGGAGCATCTACGCGCTGGTAGCGCTAGGGCTCCTCATGATTTTCAACACGGTCCAGATTGTCAATTTTGCTCAAGGGCAATTGCTGATGCTTGGCGCCTTCATTGGCATCAGCGGCGCTGTTACTCATGAATTGCCGATTGCGCTGTCGTGGATAATTACAATGGCCGCCATGGCGCTCGTCGGTATCGTATTCATGGTGCTTGTGTATCTTCCGCTACGCGGCCGACCGCCGTTTCTTGTCATCCTGACGACGATCGCGATGGGCATCGTCCTGGAAAACCTGGCACTTATCATTTGGGGTCCCCTCCCCGTCTCGCTTCCATCGCCTGTTCACGGCACTCCGCT
The DNA here is from genome assembly GCA_028290355.1 of Tardiphaga sp. Taxonomy (GTDB): domain Bacteria; phylum Pseudomonadota; class Alphaproteobacteria; order Rhizobiales; family Xanthobacteraceae; genus Tardiphaga. The sequence continues at coordinate 9,090 of JAQGKA010000288.1, forward strand.
GCGGTTCGCCGGCGTTATCATATCCATGCACCAGGTTTTTACCTTCGCAACGCTGGCAGTGATCTTACTTTTGCAGTTTGTCCTCCTGACCAGAACCCGCTTCGGAATCCTAATGCAGGCTACGGCGCAGGACCTACATACAGCCCGGCTGGTCGGAATCCCGGTCCGTCGCACGATAGCGGTCGCTTTTGCCTTCGGGGCGATGCTTTCCGGCATCGCCGGACTTCTCGTGGCTCCGATTTTCCTCGCGGAACCGACCATGGGCGGAAGCCTCGGTCTCAAGGGATTCGTTGTCAGCGTGATCGGTGGATTCGGCAATCTTCCCGGCGCCGTGATCGGCGGATTATTTCTGGGCCTCATAGAGACCTTCGGCGCGCGTTACATCTCTTCGAATTTTCGGGACGCGTATGCGTTCATCGTGATGATTGGCGTGCTGGTCGCATGGCCGCGCGGCATCTTCGGCGAAAAAATCAGTGAGAAGGTGTGAGTTGAAAATCTCGCCATTTCTCTTGCTTTGCGCGGCGGCCACGCTGGCGATTCCCGTCTTTACCCATGACGGGTATGTTATTCAGTTGCTCAATATCGCGATCCTGAATGCGATCGTCGTCCTTGGCCTGAACTACGCGACTGGCTGGACCGGTCAGATCAATTTCGCGCAGGCTGCATTCTACGGTCTCGGCGCCTATACGACCGCCATCGCGACAAAAGCTGGCATTCCGTGGATCGCCGCGCCGTTTCTTTCCGTGCTGATCGTTGTTATCGCGAGTCTTATCCTCGCGCTGCCTACGTTGCGATTGCGGACGCATTATCTAGCCATGACCACTATCGGCTTCGGCGAAATTGTCAGGCTCATTATTGTTCACTGGGAGCCTGTTACAGGCGGCACTTCGGGCTTAAGAGCAATCCCGGGAATCAGCTTTTTCGGATTCGGCCCGCAAGGCCAGATACAGCACTACTATCTTCTGCTCGCAGCGCTCGCTGTCGCTGTCATTGTCGCGGTGCGCATACGACATTCGACACTTGGCCGCGCGATGATCGCGACAAAGGATAGCGAGATCGGTGCGGAACAGAGCGGCGTGGATATCGTGCGCATTAAGCTCTTCGCATTCATGATCGGCGCCGTCTATGCAGGCCTCGCCGGCTGCCTCTATGCGTCCTCAATCCGCTTCGTAAGTCCCGACAGCTTCTCTGGAACACAGGCCATCCTGCTGATGATGATGTTGATCGTCGGCGGCATGGGATCGATTCCAGGCTGCATTGTCGGAGCGGTGGCGCTCACGCTCCTGCCGGAGATCTTACGATTCCTCGGCCAATGGTATTTGGTTCTCTATGGACTCGGCGTGATCTGCATCATTGTTTTGGCGCCGGGAGGCCTCGCATCGGCTGCGTCGGTTGCAAGAGTTCGCTGGGTCGGCCAACGATGAACACGGCAGCGGTCATCACCGCACGAGGGGTGACGCGCCGATTCGGCGGCCTGGTTGCTCTCGATGGAGTTGACCTCGATGTTCCGAGCGGCATCGTTCAGGCCATTATCGGCCCCAACGGGTCAGGGAAGACGACCCTTCTCAACGCGTTAAGCGGCGCGTCTCATGCGGATGCGGGGTCCATAAGGGTCGGCGGTCATGAAATCTTCCGGCTCAAGCCCCACCGAATCGCAAAGCTCGGTCTGGCCAGAACTTTCCAAAATATCCGCCTCTTCGCGGACCTCAGTGTCATCGAGAATGTGAAAGTTGCTGCGGCTTGCAACACAACCACATCGTTACTCAGCATCATCGCGTCGAGCAACCGGCAAAAACAAACGGAAGCTCAAATCGATCAATTTTCCCGTGAGGCACTTGAGTTGGTCGGACTGGAAAGCCGAGCAGATGATCGTGCCACCCAACTACCCTATGCTCAGCAACGTCTGCTCGAGATTGCCCGTGCCGTTGCGTCTAAACCCAGCGTTCTCCTGTTGGACGAGCCTGCGGCAGGCATGAACATGACCGAAAGCATGACCTTGCTCGAAACGATCGCCAAATTGAAAGAGAGCGGCATCACAATTCTATTGGTAGAGCACAACGTTCGCCTCGTCATGGGCATAAGTGACCGTATTGCTGTACTCGATTTCGGAAAGAAGATCGCTGACGGCGCACCTGCCGACGTGCAGTCGAATCCGAAAGTCATTGAAGCGTACTTAGGCAGGCGGCGCCGCAATGCTTAAGGTTGACGACATCAGAGTGTCTTACGGTCACATCGAGGTTTTAAAGGGCATTTCCTTCACCGTCGAAATGGGAGAGATCGTTGCCCTCATCGGCGGTAACGGCGCGGGGAAGACAACAACGCTGAGCACGATTTCCGGCCTGCTTCGTCCGACATCAGGAAAGCTGTCATGGAAAGGCGAGGAAATTCAAAATACAACTGTCGAAGCGATCGTCGCCTCCGGTATTTCTCATTGCCCGGAAGGGCGGCGAATATTTCCCGGCCTTAGCGTGCGCGAGAATCTCATCACCGGCACGGCCGCGCGGGCCAACAACAAGCAAGAAATCGAAGAGGATTTGACGCTCGTTTTCGAACTTTTCCCGCGCCTAAAGGAGCGGATCAAACAGCGCGGCTGGTCGCTTTCCGGTGGCGAGCAGCAGATGCTAGCGATCGGCAGAGCGCTCATGAGCCGCCCGAGCCTCCTCATGCTGGACGAACCTTCGCTGGGCCTTGCGCCGATCATCATAGAACAGGTCTTCGAGCGAATTGTCGAGCTCAACAAGCGAACCGGTCTCGCCGTGTTGCTGGTGGAACAGAATTCCGCAATGGCCCTGGAAGTCGCAAGCCGCGCCTTCGTGCTGGAGACAGGAACGATCACTCTCTCGGGTATCGCGTCCGTGCTTGCGGGAGATCCCCGTATCCAAGAGGCTTACCTAGGCGGCTGAGCGCAGCAGCTATCGACGCCGTCAACGTCAATACGCCGCTGGTGCTGGATCCCGCTCGAACATGGCAGGCCTTCACCCGCAAGGACGCCGTGCGTCAGCTCGCAGCCCTTTCCGAAGAAGATCGCCGTCGGATGTTCGTTGTCGGATTTGTCAGGATGGCGCCCTATGTGGGCTAGAGGAGATGTTTCGGAGGATGTTGCACCAGGTCGCCGCAGCCGTCGACGAAGCCTTCCGCATCCAGTGGAAACGTCGCTGCAATCGGCTGATTCCTCACGGATGATCTTAAGCGTGCAAGCAACGGGATGAATGAGTCCTTCATGATTCGGGGAGGTCGATAGACTCTCCAGTGCAGCGTAAGGACTGAAAATGGCTCGCAAGAATCTTCAGGCGTCAGATGTCGAACTCACTGATTTTGCACCGAGGCCTCGTAATGTTTTGGTGTACAGCCGCGTCTCCACATTAGCCCAGAGCCAGAATAAGCTTTCAAGTGAAGACCAAATATCGCAAATTCTTGGGCGGTGTAAGCGCGACGGGGACAATGTTGTCGGCGTAGTTCGTGACGAGGGGCGAAACCGGTACGAACATGAAGCGCAGCGGCTTCGAGGCGATGATTGCGCGTGCGACGGGGCGCGAACGGTCGACGCGATCCTGGTGTTTTCGTTTTCGCGTGCCTCCCGCAATCAGGTGGAGCAGGAACTGACGGCGCAGACGCTGCGCAAGCATCGCGTGGAACTTATCTCTTTCGCCGAGCCGGCGACTAAAGATGACACGGGAGACATGTTTCGGAAGTTCATCGGCATCGTCAACAAATACCAATCCAAGGAGACATCGCGGGCGACCAGTCGCACGATGCTGGCGAACGCGCGGTTGGGTTATTCGAATGGAGGCAACAATCCGTTCGGATATAAGTCCGTCGACTCCGACATCGTCGGCAACAAGCAGAAGAAGCGGCTGGCCATCGAACCCGTCGAGGCGGAGATGTGCGGCGCGCCTTTGACCTTGCTAATCGATGATTCGATGTTGGGCCCAGGACATTGGATCAGCTTCACGCAGCCCTGAGCGACAGGTCGAGGCTGTACGCCAGCGATGCCTCGGCAAGATCGATCCTTCGCGGCAGCAAGCCATGGCGGGCCAGAAGATCTGCCTCGGCCTGTTGCTCGTCCAGAACGGTGCCATCCGCTTGAACAAGACCCCACGTTCGGGTCGCGACGCTCAGGGCCCAGTCCTGCGCGCTGACGCCACCGATGGCCTTGAAGAACAGATGGCCCGCTCGCTCCGGATCCGCCGCGATCCATCGGTCGGTCTCGGCCAGACTGCGGGCCACCACTTCCACCACGGGCTTTCCCATGGCCGCAACGTTTTTGAGCAGCCAGAACACCGATCGATTGGGAATCACCCTGTCGCATCCGATCAACGACCGCAAGCCGCCGTCCGCAAGTGCGGGCCCGAGATAGGGGCTCGATGAAACCCAGGCATCGATCTCGCCGTCCTGCAACGCCCGCCGGGAGTCCTTGACCGACCAGTTGACGGGCTGGACCGACGAGAACGCCCCGCCGGCGGCGTCGAGCGCAGCGACCAGGAAATACGTGTGAAAAGATCCATCGATCAATCCGACGCGCTTGCCGACGAGGTCTGCGGCGGACTGGATGGTGGAGTCCTCGCGCACCAGGATTGCAGCGCCGGCCTTGCGGGGCAGAGATGCGGCGACGTAGGCGATCGGGACGCCATCCGCCTGTGCGGCGATGGCTCGGGTGGAGCCTGTGCCGACGACATTGATTTCGCCCTTGTCGAGCGCGTCATGAATCAGCCGCCCTTCGGCATACCAGTGGAACGTCGTGTCGACATCGCCTTGCGTTAGTTCGCGCTGCAGTTCCGGCGCATGCGCGAGCGCGGTCAGTGTCAGGTTGGACGGATGTGCGCCGATATGAAGGCTCATGGTCATGCTCCAGTCTGTTTTCGATCGGCCGTTGCCGGTCAGTGTGTTTCGTCGATAAATTCATCAAGAACAGCGCTGCGCAGCGCGACGAATCCGGGGCTGCTGCGGTCTCTCGGCCGCGGCAGATCGACAGGTATGATGCGCCGGATGCGACCGGGCTTTGCATCCATCACCACGATCCGGTCGGCAAAGAAGACGGCCTCCTCGATGTCGTGGGTGACGAGCACTATCGTCTTCGGATTTTTCGCCGACAGCCGCACAATTTCGTTCTGAAGCTTGAGTCGGGTCAGCGCATCGAGGGCACCCAGCGGCTCGTCGAGCAGCAGCACGTCAGGATCATTGGCGAGCGCGCGGCCGATCGCGGCACGCTGCGCCATACCGCCGGACAATTGCGATGGATAGGCGGTTTCGAAGCCGGTCAACCCGACCAGCGCCAGATATCGCCGCGCGACATCGAGACGCTCGGCCTTGGGGACGCCGCGCGCGATCAGGGCGGCTGCAACATTCTCCTCGGCCGTCAGCCAGGGCAGCAGACGGTGGTCCTGAAACACGATCCCGCGGTCGAGGCCGGGGCCGACAACCTTGCTCCCGCCGACAAAAACCGCCCCGGCATTGGGCATGTCGAGTCCCGCGATCAGGCGCAGCAATGTTGACTTGCCGCAGCCCGACGCCCCGACGATGACGACGAATTCGCCGGCCGTGATGTCGAGAGAAATGTCGTGCAGCACCGCGAGCGGGCGGCCGTTGATATCGAAGGCGCGCGACACGTGGTCGACCGAGATCGCGACGCCCACCCGTCGAACCTCACTGTCGTTCTTCAGCAGTCGATCATCGATGCGGACGTTCATGGTTCAATTTCTCCAGCGCAGGAAGCGCGCTTCGACACGCTCCATGGCAACCGCCATCGCATAGCCGAACGCTCCAATCAGACAGACACCGACCATGACGATATCGAGCCGGAACAGCGCGGTGCCGCCTTCGATCATCGATCCCAGCCCAGGCCCCGACGTCAGCAGAAGCTCGGCGGCGATTGCCGCGATCCATGCGAAGGCGATGCCGTGTTTCAGCCCGGTAAAGATTTGCGGAGTCGCAGCAGGAAGAAGAATCCGCCACCACGATGTGACCCCGCTGAAATTGAGACTGCGCCCAAGTTCGCGATAGGACTGGGACACGCCGGCTAATCCCTCGGCGGTATTGAGCGCGACGGGGCAGAACGCCGCCAGCGCGATCAGGCTCAGCTTCGCGCCCTCGCCGATTCCGAACAAGAGCGCCGCCACCGGAATCCAGCCGGTCAGCGGCACCTGCCGCACGGCGTTGAACGTGGGTGACGCGAGCCAGTCCGCCGCGCGGCTGGTTCCGATCACGGAGCCGAACAACAGTCCGGCCACCGCGCCCAGCACGAATCCCGACATCACCCGCGCAATCGTCGCGGCGACATCGACGGCCATCGTTCCGCCCGCCGCCAGCGTGAAGGCCGTGCTCGCGATCTGCTCCAGCGGCGCGATCAGCACGCCGCCCGACCGGCCTGCATGGGCCGCGACTTCCCATGCCAGCAGGATCGCCACTGGCAGCAGCAGACCTCGCGGCAGGTAAATCCCCTTGGACTGCATCAAGCCTGCTCCGTCCACCTGCTGGCGCGGCGTGCGAGTCCGCGCACCGCGACGTCGATCAGAAGGCCCATGCAACCGGTGACCAGCACGCCCATGAAGACGACATCGATCTGGAACAGTTGCCGGCCCCAATCCATCCGGTGTCCGATGCCGGTGGTCGATGCGACCAGTTCGGCGGCGACCACCAGCATCCACGACCGGCTGAGCGACAGCCGCGCGCCGTTCATGATGGCCGGCAATGCCGCGGGCCATATGATCCGTGCGATAATCTGGCGCCGGGAAAAGCAAAGCGCCCGCCCAACCTCGATATATTTCGAGGACACGTTCTTCACCCCGTCGAGGGTGTTCAGGCCGATCGGGAAGAACGCCGCGATCGATATGGTCAGAATCTTGAAACCTTCGCCAAAACCCGCCAGCAACACCAGCAGCGGCAGCCATGCGATGACGGGGATCTGGCGCAAAACGTGGAACGTCGGCGCGAAGATGGCCTCGACGCGGCGGTCGAGGCCAGCCGTGATGCCGAAGACAAACCCCAGCGAACCGCCGAGCAGAAAACCGATCAGGACGCGGCAAGTGCTTGCGACGATATCGGACAGCAGTTCGCCGCTCTGCCAGAACTCGACAATGGTGGCGAACACCGCGCTCGGCGGCACCAGGATCTGGCTCTGGGTCCACTGCGCGCGGGCAGCGATCTCCCAGAAGGAAAGACCGACCACCGGCAGCAACGCGCCAATGCCGACAATCGACAACGCCCGCGCCATGCGGCGAACGGCCGGTCGCGTCGTCGCTGCGGATCGACCGACGGCAATGGCGTCTGTCGCGCTCAGCGTGCTCAATTCTGCAACTTGGATGCTGCAGCCTGCGGGCGCCAAGTGTCTTCCAGGCTGAACCGCTTCAGGCTGTCGCGCACATACTTCGCCTCGAACAGGTCGGCAGCGGGGAAACTTCTCCGGATCAGTCCGGCCTCCTTCACGTGGTCGATCGCCAGCTGATAGTGACCGATCAGATAGTCATCGATCGTCGGATTGTTGCGGTCCTTCAGCAGCTCGCCTTCCCGTTCCTGACGATAGTTGGCGACGGGCAAGCCGGTTTCCGACCAGATCGTGAAGGCTTCCTCGCGGTTCTTGTTGTCAGACAGAAACAGCGATGCCTTGACGAAGGCATCGACAACCTTCTGCGTATAGACCGGATATTTCGCTTCAAAATCGTCCGTGACCACGAGATCGGCCGAATAGCGCCACTGCGGCGGAGCTTCCCTCGTGCTCCAGATGATCTTGCCGAGGCCTTGGTCGATCATCGCAAATCCGTCGGAGCCGGTGAAGATGGCATCGACGTTTCCGGAAACGAGGCCAGTCTGCGCATCACCCTGGGACACGTTGAAAGTCTGCAGATCGCCGTGCGCCAGACCCTTCGACTTCAGGAGCTGCGCATAGGCTAGCTCCCACGGCCGTCCGCGGTGCAGGCCGATCCGCTTGTCTTTCAAATCCTCGATCGACTTCGCTGTCGAAGCGGTCGGGACGATCAAATAGGAATGCGCGCCGCGCTCGCCGCCGGCGATGATCTTGATCTTCAAGCCGCCGGCGCGTCCGATGATGATCGGGAAGTCGCCGTAATAGGCAAAGTCGATTGCCTTGGTCGCGAGCGCTTCATTGGTGGCAGGGCCGGCGCCGCGAAAGAAATTCCATTCGACTTTTACGGGATCGCTTGTTTTCGCCAGTTCCTCCTCGAGGAACTTCTTGGCATAGACAATTCCGATGACGCCCTGCGAACCCAGGCGGCCTGTCGGTCCGGCGGCGCCGGTGCCGAACCGGATGACATCGGGCTTTGCGCCGTCCGGAGCCGTGGCGCCCGATTGTGCGGCCACGGGACCCGCACAGATCATGATGAGAGACGTCAGCACCGCACACAGCGTCGTTCCGCATGGCATCATCGCGCCCATAACTTTCATTCCAATGCTTAGATTTCCAGGCCCAGAACGTAACCGCCTCGGGCGCCTGCTTTACTCGGCGGCTTGCCGCACCGAGACATTCCGGCTGCGCAGCAGGGGCAGAACCTCTTCGCCGACGCGATAGGCTTCCTCGAGATGAGGATTCGCGGCGAGAATGAAGTGATCGACGCCGGCCTCGATATATTCGTTCAGTCGCTCCGCAACCTGCTGATACGAACCGAAGATGCCGATGGTCGGGCCCGGCCGGATGAGGCCGAGGCCGGCCCAGAGATTGGGGCTGATAATATAGTCTTCAAAGCGCTTGGCGCCGCTCGGCCGCAGCGCGGCCTGACGTTCGGCGCCGACCGAGTCGCCGCCCTTGCTGCTCGTTAGATGCCGTCCGAGATGTGCCGCGCTGGATTCGAGCCCGTCCCAGAGGCGTCGCGCGTCGGCCCATGCCTCAGCCTCCGTCTCGCGTGCAAAGATGTCTACGCGAATGCCGTAGCGCGGCCGTCGCTCATAGGCCGACGCCAGCGCATCGAGGCGCTCGATACTCTTGCGGACGGCATCGAGCGGTTCAAGCCACATCAGATAGACATCCGCATGCTTCGCCGCGACCGCGAGACCTGCATCCGATGCGCCTGAAAAATAGATGCCCGGCTTTCGCACGCCCGAAAGCGGCGCGGCCAGGCCTTCGTTCTCGACCTGATAGAATTTGCCGTAATGACGGACGGGCTTGCCGCTCCACAGCGCGGCGATCACGTCGAGAAACTCGCCGGTGCGGTCATAGCGCTCATCGTGCGGCAGGAAATCCCCGTGCGCCTTTTGTGCCGCAGGGCTGCCGCCGCTGATCACGTTCCATTCGAGACGGCCCTTGCTGATCCGCTGGAACGTCGCAGCCATCTTGGCCGCGTAGACGGGCTCCATGAAAGCGGGCTGAAACGCGGGCAACAGCCGGAACGACGTAGTCTGCTGTGCCAATAGGATCGACAGCAGGAACGGCTCTTCGCTATTCCAGGCCGACGGAACGAGCGCGCCATCGAAGCCGGAGAGTTCGGCCGCACGCGCGACCTGCGCGAGATAGTCATAGTAGGAAGACTGGTCCTTCACCTCGCGACGAAAATCAGGCGCGATGTGCCGAGGCGTTGACGTTGTCCAGTCGCCCCTGTTCCAGCCGGCCATGCCAACGCTGCGACCATCGCCCTGCGTCGGAATACGCCAAAAGAATTCCACGGCCATCATTCTATCCTTCTTTGTAACGATGACACACGTCGCCAAACGTCATCGATCAAATAGTACGCTGATGGTGAAGTCTGCGGATCTGAGAGCGATACGATTCACCAACTGGGTGGGATCTGTTTCGCTTCGAAGTCTAGAAACACGCTTCGATCCGTCAAGACGCTTCTCAAGGCAGGAGAAGATCAAACTTTCAGCTTATCAGCCAAAGCATCGGCAGACGGAGACGCCTTCGAGGCTTATACACTCTCAACAGCATACACTACGACTGACTACAACCGGCGCATCGATCATTCCCGCAGTTGATCGGCGAGGTGCGCGATCCGAGACACCATCGATCTCAAGACGCATCGCCGCCGCATATGGACGTCACATAAGCTGATTACACGATCTTACGGAATTCTAATGATCGGTGGATTTGAACAATTCCCTCCTTTGGACGGCCCCATGGAGAGAACAAGCCGGTGGGCACGAATGCCATTGCATAAGTCAGATCGGCTTCGGTTACGGTTCTCGGCAAACGCGCGGGGGGGGGTCAACAGTGGCTGAGAGCAACTCGCACCGGTCGCAGGAAGGGCGGCCCGTCGCGAACACTTGCGATTCGAACAACGTCCGCTTTGCCAGGAGCAGCCGTTCGCCGAACCTCCTCACGCTGCCGAAGATTCCGTCTATGCGCTCGCACCCGCGGCGAATAGCCGAACAAATTCTCAAAAGACCGCCTCACGAAAGTTCGGAAGCGTATCCATGTTGGTCGCTATCGCACCAAATGGCCGATTGGCACTATGAGCGCACGGCGATGCGATGCAGTCGCCATCACGCCACGTTGTCGACCAGTGACACTCCGGCCTGATTGCGACATTGGCGTTATACGACGACGGCGACCTTCCGGCTCCAAAAGCCCGCATTGATACTTGCATGGACCCTGCGCAGTGCCTTGCTGATAAGCTAATCAGCGAGACCGGCGAGCGGAGCGAGCGCGATGCCGTTAGGGTGTCCACGGCCATGCTTCTCTCAGGCCGCGCAGTCGCTGGGCTACTGATTACTGGCTAAGGCCCGCGCTGCGGCCAGCCGGCACACGGCTAGTCGGTGCCCGCTCGCAGCGCTTGTCTCTAAGGCCCGAACAGATCGGGTGGACATATCCTACCTCTAAGTGATGGCAAGCGTCATTGCCGGTAATCATCTGATCGGGAAGCGCTACATTTGGCTCAAAGCGCCGCCCGCGCGTTACGCTGAGAGACATGCCACGGCAGGAACCAGCGCTCGCAAAGCTCCACGGCGAAGAACATGATGGTGCCGATCACGCTGAGCAGGACGATGGCGGCAAAGGCCCGCGGACTGTTGAACGTGGCCTGGCTGGTCAGGATCACATAACCAAGCCCGCGTTCGCCCGCCACGAACTCGCCGACGATGGCGCCGATCAGGGCGAAGGAGATCCCGACCTTGGCGCCCGCGAAAATGCTCGGCAGCGCGTTAGGCAGGCGGATCTTCAGCATCACGTCGTGGTTCGGCGCGCGCGCCGAGCGCGCCAGGTCGATCATGTCGGGATCCACCGCGCGCATCCCGAGCGTGGTGTTGATCACGATGGGGAACACGGCGATTAGTGCGGCAATCGCCACCTTCGGTTCGCCGCCGGTGCCGAGCCAGATCACAAAGATCGGCGCCAGCGCCACCTTGGGCACGGAGTTGGATGCGATCAGCAGGGTGTAAAGCGTGCGGTCCAGAAACTTCGACGACACGATCGCGATCGCGAGGCCGATTCCGAAAATCACCGCCAGCGCGAAGCCGATTGCCGTGATGTAGATCGTGTACAGCGACTGGAATGCGTAGAAGCCGGGATTGTTTAAAATTTCCATGGCGACCAGCGACGGTGGCGGCAGCAGGAACGTCCTGATGCCGAACATCCGCACCGCAAGCTCCCAGGCGCCCACGGTGAGCAGCAGGACGAACACAACGGTCCGCGCGTATTCGCTTCGTCTCCACCAGGCCATGGGTCTATTCCGCTTTCACCACGCCGAGCGACGCAAACAGCCGGCGGATTTCGGTGGTATACTCGCCGAATTCCGGTGTCTGCCGGACGCTGAGCGACCGCGGGCGCGGAATGTCGATGTCGATGATTTCGGCGATGCGGCCGGGATTGCGGGCCATCACCACCACCCGGTCGGCGAGATACACCGCCTCGTCGATGCCATGGGTGATGAACAGTAGCGTCTTGCGCGTCGCGAACCACAGCCGCTCCAGCTCGACGTTGAGATCGTCGCGCGTCATGGCATCGAGCGCGCCGAACGGTTCGTCCATCAGCAGCAGTTCGGGATCAACGATCAGCGCGCGGCAGATCGCCGCCCGCTGCCGCATGCCGCCCGACAGCTCCCAGGGATAGCGATTGACGTAATCGCCGAGGCCATAGGTGGTCAGCAACTGGATCGCCCGCGCCACGAAATCCTTGCGCTTGAGGCCACGGAATTCGACCATCAGCAGCACGTTGTCGAGCACGGTGCGCCAGTCCAGCAGCACGTCCCGCTGGAATACGATCGCCATGTTGTCCGGCGGCGCCAGGACGAGTTCGTCCTTCACCATGATCCGCCCCGCCGAAACCGGCTGCAGCCCGGCGATGCACTTCAGCAGCGTGCTCTTGCCGCAGCCGGAGGGTCCGACGATGGCGACGAATTCACCCGGCGCGATATCGAGCGTGATGTCATCGAGAACGAGAGCGGCGTTCTTGCCGCTGTCGTAGGATTTGCTGACCGCGGAGACACTGACATAGGGCGTCGGCGGCGCAGACCGTTCATGTTGCATGGGTTCAGGACCGGTCTGCATCGCGATTACGACTTGATGAAGTCGTTGGTGAAGTAGTCCTCGATCTTGGCATCAACCTTGATCAGCCCGGCATCGGACATGGATTTGACTGCGAGCTTCCAGTCCGCCGCCGCCTGCCAGCCCATCGGCTTGCCCGCCGTGTTCGGCGTGCCGAGAAAATCCTTGCTGAGCACGAGCTGCGCCTTGAGCACCTCGGGATTGAGCTGCTTGTCGGCGCGCTGCGCCATCATCGCTGCCACCGCCTCGTCGAGATGCGCCGGCTTCTCGTAGATGTAGGTCCATGCGCGGGTCTGGTTCGCCGACAGCCGCTTCAGCGCATCGGCGCGCTTGGTCAGGCTCTCGTCGGTGGCTATCAGGCCGTAGCTCGGAAACGCGATGCCGACATCGGCGGCCAGGAACGAGCGTGCCGGCCGCGCAGACATCACCAGCGGCTCGCCGAATTCCTGCAGCGACATGAAGCCGTCCGCATCGCTGCTGGCATACGTCGCCACCATGGCGGCGGGCGACACCATCACGACGTTGACTTGGCCCGGGCCGCTGCCCTTCTCAAGGCCGAGATTCTTGATGTACTGATCGACGAACGGCGCCCATGGGCTGGCGGCAAAGCAGACGATCTTCTTGCCCGCCAGTTCCTTGGCGGTCTTCGGGCCCTTGGCGGCATCCACCATGACGGCGAGATCGCCCTTGCGCAGGTAACCCGCGAAGGATTTGACCGGCAGCCCGCTCGCACGCGCGATTGCCATCGGTCCGAGCTGCACGAAGCCGACATCGACCTTGCCGGCGGCGACCAGGTTGATGGTGCTCAGCGTTCCCGTGCCATCCTGGATATCGACGGTGAGACCGTCCTCCTTCAGCCAGCCCTTGGCCTGGGCGAGATGCAGGGCGGCATGCACGCCCCACGGCGCGAAATCGACGCGCACGCTGAGGGCATCGGCGGCCTGCGCCCGCGCAAATCCGCCGTGTCCGACCAGCGGCAGCGCAGCCATGGTGCCGAGCAGGGCACGGCGCGTGAGTGCCCCGCTTCGTGCAGGAGATTTCTTATCGACGTTCATCGGCCAACTCTCAATCTGTGTGTCAAAATCACGCGCTAAAAACCTGTCTCGACGCCGGACGATTCCGTCAGGTCCGCACCGTGTCACTAACTGTCTGGTTAGTCTGCGGGCGCTCCCGCATTCAAAGCAATCTTCGGGCCATCCTCACCGGACGCCCGCAGCCGGTCGACGATATGACGAACGGCGATGTAGGAAAACACGAGTCCGGGACCGATGGTGATCCCGGGGCCGGGATAGTTACCGCCCATCACGGAATTCATGTCGTTGCCGCAGGCGTACAGCCGACCAACCGCACTGCCGTCGTCGCGCAGCACGCGTGCATCCTCGTCGGTCACCAGGCCGGTGGCCGCGCCGATATCGCCGGGATAAAGCCGCACGGCATAGAACGGCGCGCGTGCGATCGGACCGAGGCAGGGATTTGGCTTGTGCGACAAATCGCCCGCCGTGATGCGCTGGTAATCCGTCCCGCCGCGGCCGAAATCGGGATCGATCCCCGACGCCGCAAAACCGTTGAACCGCGCGACCGTCTCGGTCAGTGCCGCCGGGTCGATCTCCAGTCTGCCTGCCAGTTCTGCAAGCGTGGGCGCGCTGACGAGATATCCATCCTTCAGAAAGCCGGCCCTGCCGAACCGGCTCGGACGCACCATGCCGAGGCCGTATTTTCGCAAACCATCTTCGTCGGTGATGAGGAAGGCGGGAATCGAAGGCGCGGTTTCGTTGGCCTCGAACATCGCCTGCGTGAAGGGATGGTAGGACAATGCCTCATTGACGAAGCGCCGCCCCTGGCCGTTGACCGTGATCGTGCCGGGCCGGCCGCGGTCGAAAATGAAGTGCGGAAACACCGCCGTGCTGCCGTCCGCCCGCGCGCGCACCGACACCGGCGACCAGAATGCGGTGTCGCGATGATCGGTGCCGTAGCGCGCGCCGGCCTTGAGCAGCAGGTCATGCAATTGCCCGGTATGGCCTGGCGCCCCCGGGCAATAGGCCGCGACAGGCTTGCGCAGCATCTCGGCGCGGCGCGCGGGGTGACGGCTGAAGCCGCCGGTGGCGGCGACCAGGCCGCCGCGGATGCGGATCGCCCGCACCACGTCGTTCTGCCTGATGGTGACGCTTGAGACGCCGTCCGCCCCGCTCTCGACCTGCGCGACCGAGGCATTCATCAGGATCGGAACGTGCCTTCGATGCAGCGACACCAGAAGGCGTGCGACGAGGGCGTTGCCCATCATCAGGCGCGTGCCGCGCGGATGCCGCAGGCGATCCAGTGCATGGCGGGCGAGAATGCGAACCGAATGCCTGAACGAGCGGAACGACTTCAGCATGTTCAGCAGATGCAGGACATCTTCCTGGTTCACCATCATGCCGCCGAGGATCATGAATTCCGGGATCGGCTCGCGGATGAGTGTCAGCAGATCCTTCAGATCGCGGCCGTCATACGGCGCGGCCTCGAGCACGCGGCCCTTTAGTGATGAACCGGGCAACTGGCTGTTGTAATCGGGATGCAACGGCCGCGCGCGGAACTTGACCTCGGAATGTGCTTCCAGCTCCGCGACCGCGTCGGGGCCGTTCGCCAGGAAAGCGTGGCGCATCGACTCGCTGGACTGGTTGCCCACGGAATGGCGCAGGTACAGCGCCGCGTTCTCAATGCTGTCCTGCGCGCCGACGGTCGCGGCGTGGCTGGTGTTGGGAATCCAGGCGCTGCCGGCGGAATAGGCGGTGGAGCCTCCGACCTGGCCGGTGTGTTCGATCAGGATCACCTTCAGGCCCGAGATCGCCGCGAACAGCGCAGCCGCCATGCCGGCGCCGCCGGCGCCGATCACGACGACATCGAACGCCTCGCCTTCGGTGACATCCTGCAGACTACGACTTGTCATGGCGGCCCTTCAATCAGACGGAAGTTGCGGACGTTCACCGCGTCACACGCGGTGATAGGCGCGGTCGAAATAGATCAGGCCATCCGCCACGTCGTGACACACGATCGCCAGCACCTCGCAGAAGAACACGGCGTGGCTGCCCACGTCCGCCTTGCTGGTGATCTTGCAGTCGAACGACACGGTCGCATCCTGCAGCACCGGTGCGCCCGACGTGCCGACGCTCCAGGCTGCAGCCGCGAAGCGCTCATCCATCGCGGTCTTGCCGCCAAATAGCCGCGACAACGGCTCGTGGTCCGGCTTCAGCGTATTGACGCACAGCGCTTCATTTTCGGTGAATCTGTCATACACCGAAGACGACCGGTTGACGCAAACCAGCAATGTCGGTGGCGAGTCGGTGACGCTGCAGACGGCGGACGCCGTGAAGCCGGCCCGCCCCGCGGGCCCGTCCGTGGTGATGATGTTCACCGCAGCGCCCAGCCGCGACATCCCCGCGCGAAAGGTGTCCTTGTCGAGAACAGGCGCAGGGTCGGGCAATTTCATCGCGGCACTCATCATGTCAGGCCCCCGCTCCGGTGTGCGGCTCGCGCTTGCGTCAAACGGTTTCGGCATACCTGAAGCCGGCGCCGGGATGCGGCGCGACAAGCCGCGGCTTTCCGGTCTTTGTCAGCTTTTCGCGCAGCGTGCCGGGTGCATATGCGGTGTGGTAGACGCCACGCCGCTGCAACTCCGGAACGGCCAGATTGACAAAGTCCTCGTAGGTATCGTGGGCGATGACATAGGCGAGATTGAAGCCGTCGATGTCGGTGGCGTCCATCCATTCCATCATCTGGTCGGCGACCTGTCCGGACGAGCCGATGAACACCGGACCGCGACCGCCGATGCTCTGGTGCTCCGCCAGTTCGCGGATCGTCCACAGCCGGTCGGGATCCGCCGAGGTGAAGGATTCAACCGCCGAGCGCATCGCGTCGGTCTGGATGTGGGTCAGGATTTCATCGAGGCCATATTTCGACAGATCGATGCCGGTCAGGCCCGACAGATGCGCCAGCGCGCCTTCGTGCTGCACGTTGCGGCGGTAGTCGTCGTATTTACGGTAGGCTTCCTGTTCGGTTTCGGCGACGATGGCCGTTGCCAGCGTGTAGATCTTGATCGCATCGCGCGAACGTCCGGCGGCGACGCACTCGTCGCGCAGTTTCCTCACCTGGTCGCCGATCACCTTCTTCGACGGACCACCGGTAAAAATGCCTTCGGCATGCTTGCCCGCAAAGGCGCGGCCGCGGCCGGAGGCGCCCGCCTGGTACAGCACCGGCGTCCGCTGCAGCGACGGCTCGCACAGATGGATGGTGTCGGTGGCGAAGAACTCGCCGTCGAACTTGACCTTGTGCACCTTGGACGGATCGCTGAACCAGCCCTTGGCGACGTCGCGACAGGCGGCAGCATCTTCCCAGCTGCCTTCCCACAGGCGGTACACGACTTCCATGTACTCTTCGGCGATGTCGTAGCGCCGGTCATGGCCGGGGATCGCCCCGTGCCCCGCCGCCTTGCCTGCGCTCTGCAGGAAGCCGGTGACGATGTTCCAGCCGATGCGCCCGTCGGTCAGATGGTCCAGCGTCGACATGCGGCGCGCGAACACATGGGGCGGCTCGTAGGTCAGCGTGCAGGTGACGCCGAAGCCGAGGTTGCTGGTGTTGTCCGCGAGCGCGGGGATCAGTTGCACGGGATCGAGGATCGGCACCGACACGGCGCGGCGCAGTGCGGCATCGGCGTTGCCGCCGTAGACATCGTAGGTGCCCAGCACGTCGGCGAGAAACAGCGTGTCGAACAGGCCACGCTCGAGGATGCTGCAGAGATCCTTCCAGTAGCCGAGCTTGTTGTATTCGCCGACGCGGTTGCCGGGATAATTCCACAGCGATGACGCCTGCGAACCTGGCGTCGCCATGTTGAACGCGTTGAGCCGGATCTGCTTGGTCATCGTCTCTCCCATGCCAGCACGCGCCGGCCGCTAGGCAACTGTCGTCACGGATCGGGCTCGCCGATCGGTCTCGCGACTAGCCCGCTTGCCACCACGCTGTTAGGCGAATATCTAATCGACTGACTAGTCGGTTATGAATATGCTGAGCTTCTGATCGGCTGGCAAGCGCATATGGAGGGCGGGCAATGCCCGATTCAAAGGCATCGGTATGCCGCGCGCGGAAGAGCCGGTGGGACATGGACCGACGTCGGAACGGCACCGGGGGGTCCGGTTGCCATCGCAAGGGCTGCGACCTACAGCATTGAGTGACATGACAGCAGATCAACGCAAACGATCTATCGCGGCAAAGCCGCCCGCCGTCCAGCGTCCGCGCAAGACGCGGGACGCAGCACTTGCGCAGGCCACCATCCTCGGCGTCGCCCGCGCCCATTTTGTCTCGCAGGGCTTTGCCGGCGCGCGCGTCGACGAGATCGCCGCGGAGTCCGGCTACAGCAAGGCGATGATCTACCACTACTACGGCAACAAGGAGAATCTCTACGTCGCCGTACTGGAGGAAGTGTACAAGCACTTCGTCGCGCCGCGCCGCGTGCTCAATCTCGCGGAGGTTGGCCCGGTCCGTGCGCTCGAGGCCTTCGTGCGCGAAGGCGCGGCGTCGGTGCGCAAGGATCCGGCCATCCTCAACCTGCTGGCCATCGAGAATCTGAACGAGGCCGCCTACCTGCGCGGCTCGACGGTCCCGCGCGCGATCTATCCGCCGCTGCTGACGCAGCTGAAGGAGATTCTCGACGCAGGCGTGCAGCAGGGCGTGTTCCGCGCCGGGATCGATCCCGTGCAGCTCTATGTCGCTTTATCCTCAGTGATCTTTCACGCGGTCAGCAACCGCTTCACGCTGTCCGTCACGCTCGGCACCGACACCGCCAGCAGCGCTTTCCTCGACCGTCACGTCGACATGTCCGTCGCCATGGTGATCGGCTATTGCACCACGTCCCCGCGCACCGGCCCCGTACGCACCGTCCGCAAGTAGCAAGCGCGCCGTCACGTCTTGCGCGGAAAGATCCCCGGCAGCATCGCATTGGTGTAGACCGACGCCGCCGCGGGCGCCTTGGCGAGGCCGTAGGCCTCCACCGTGGTCTTGATGGTGCGCTCCATCTTGCCCGCCGACATCGCGCCGATGCCGCCGCTGAAGACTTCCGGGACGAGCAGCGAATCCACGGCGATGTCCAGCCCCTCGCGCGTTACCGCCTCGCTGTATTGCGGCTGATACTCGCGAAAGATGCGCGCCGTTTCGTCACGCTGGCTGGCGGCGAATTCCAGCCCCTGCGCGATCGCCCGCACGAAGGACTTCACCAGCGCGGGATCCGACCGCAACAGGTCGTCATGCACGATGATGCCGTTGCTGTAGATATCCAGCCCGTAGTCGGCGTAGCTGATCGCCTTCAGCTTCAGGCCGATCGCCTTGCCGGCCTCGCGATAGATCGGCATCGCCGACAAATAGTCGCAGACGCCGTCGACCTGCCCGGCCATCAGCATGCTGGCCTTCGCCGGCTGGTTGACCGTGAGGAAGTTCACTTTCTCGCCGTCGAAGCCGTTCATCTTGGCGAAGGCCGGCATCACCATGCGGACGGCATCGCCGCTGGTCGATGCGATCTTCTTGCCGACCAGATCGGCGGGCTTCTCAACCCCGCTCGGCGCCCGCGTGATCACCGACATCAGCGTCTTGTAGTGCACCATCGCGACCAGCGTGACCGGCAGGTCGCGGGTCCGGCTTAAGACGACGGCGCTGGCGTCGGCAAAGCCGAACTGCGCGGCGCCGCTGGCGACGTTCTGGATCACGTCGGCCGAGCCCTTGCTGGACTCGATGGTGACATCGAGCCCCTCCGCGGCGAAGAAACCCTTCTTCGCCGCCGGGTAGAACAGCCCGTGCTTCGGATTGGGCAGCACGTCGAACAGGAACTTTACGGGTTTGCGCGCCTGCGCGAACACGGGTCGGGCAAACCCGGCAACCGCCGCCGCTGCGAGCGCCCCCCGCAGCAGCCGTCTGCGTTGAATGTCAGTCGTCATCGTCGAGCCTCCCGCGTGCGTCACGCCGTTGCCGTTCGCCGCGCCTAGCGGAGCTTGGCCATGTCTTCCTTTTTCGCCTCGGCGATGACGCCGGCGCGGTCATAAGTATTGATTTGGTCGATGAACTGGTTGGTGAACACGCTCTCGATCGGCGGCGTCTCCGGCATCGCGCCCTGGTCCTTCAGGAAGCTCAGCAGCCGCTTCCAGTCGGCCTCGACGAACAGGCCGTGCTTGTCGCCGATCTTCGGGCTATTCCAGATCTTCATCCGGCCCTGGTTGACGGCGATGCCTTCGGCAATCGCCTCGGCCATGTTCGGATTCTTCGAGCGGGCCTCGGGAAAGGTCTTCCAGGTGATCAGGACGGCGGCCTCGGGATTGGCCATGGTGAAGTCGTATCCCTTGGCAATGGCGCGGGCGACGCCCACCAGCATCTTCGGATTCTTCTCGATGGTGTCGGTGCGGGCAAGCAGACTGACATCCGGCAATGTGCGCAGCCCCTCCGAGGCGGGCACCTCGCGCAGTTTCAGGCCGGAGAACGCCAGCTTGGCCAGCGCCGCATCCCAAAAGATCACGCCATCGACCATGTTCTGGCGCACCGAGGTGATGGCTTGAGCGCCGAGGCCGATCGGCAGAAAGAAAATGTCCTTTGCTGGATCAAGCCCGGCCTCCTTCACGAACGCCTTTGCAAAGGTGGTGCCGGCGCTGCCCATGGATTGCACGCCGAGCTTCTTGTCCTTGAGGTCGATCAGCGTCTTGATCGGGCTGTCCGGCAGCACGGCCACCGACCAGATGTTCGCGTAAAGCAGATCATAGAAATACTTGATCTTGAGCTTGCCGGACTGGATGCCGATCACGGCCTCGCCGGGAGACGCGCCGCCGATGTCGCCGTTGCCCGCCGAAATCTGCAGCGCCGACTCGTTGGAGCCGCCGACGGCCAGCAGCGTGACGTCATAGCCTTCGGCTTCGAAAAAGCCCTTCTCCTTGGCGACGACGAAGGGCGTGAACGACTCGTCGATCACCCGCACCGGAATCAGGATCCGGACCTTCTCCAGCGCCAAAGCCGCATGCGACCCCGCCAGCATGAGCGCCGCGACCTGCGCCGCCATTGTCAACTTCCGTCCAATTCCGGTGCGTCGCATACTCGTCTCGCTCTGTGAAAGGGTCAGGCCATCACCGGCGCTTCGTTGCGCCGGATCCAGAAAATATAGCGGCGCGCCGCGTAGCGCATGGCGCCGTGCATCACCAGCCCGATGGCGGACAATACGATCAGCACCGCGAACACGCCGGGCACGTCGAGGCTGAAATTCAGCGCCACGATCAGATAGCCGAGGCCGACCTGGGCGCCGACGAACTCGCCGACGATGGCGCCGAACACCGCGAGGACCGCCGCGATCTCCAGGCCGGCGAAAATCAGCACCAGCGCCGAGGGGATGCGCAACCGCACCAGCGTCTGCCACTTGGTGGCGCCGAACGCCTTCATCATGTCGAGCTCGTCGCGATCGGTGGCGTGGAAGCCGGCCACCACGCTGACGAGGATCGGGAAGAAGCAGACCAGCGCCGTGATGACGATCTTCGACGTCAGCCCGTATCCGAACCAGATGATGAACAGCGGCGCAATGGCCACCTTCGGCAGCGTCTGCAGCGCCACGAGATAGGGATACACCAGCCGCTCGACCACGGGGATCAGCGACACCATGGCGCCGATCGCCAGCCCGGCGACGACGCCGAACACGAATCCCGCGACGATCTCCACGGTGGTCGCCCACAGATGCGGCCAGATCGTTCCAGACGCCACCAGTTCATAGAAGCGCGCGGCGATGGCCAGCGGCGTCGGCAGAACCAGCGACGAGATGTCGAAGAGCTTGCACGCCCCCTGCCAGACCGCAATGACGACGACCGCCACCAGGATGGACTGCAGGCGATGGGACTCGAAAATGCTCTTCGTCCTGCTCATAGCGACGACACCGTCTGCGACGCCGCGCCGAAAATCGTGCGGATATGGTCGCACAATTCGCCGAAGCGCGGCGTTCCCATGGTCTTTAGATTGCGCGGGCGGGGGATATCGATATCGACAACTTCGGAAATGCGGCCCGGCCGCGGCGACATCACCACAACGCGGTCGCCGAGCAGGACCGCCTCCGGGATGCTGTGGGTGATGAAGACCACCGTCTTGCGCTCTTCCGACCAGACCCGCATCAGCTCCATGTTCATGGACTCCCGCGTCATTGCGTCGAGCGCGCCGAACGGCTCGTCCATCAGCAGGACCTTCGGATCGCGCATCAAGGCGCGGCAGATCGAGACGCGCTGCTGCATGCCGCCCGAAAGTTCAAACGGATATTTGCGCGCAAAATCCTTCAGGCCCATGAAGTCCAGCAGGCGCTCGGCGCGTGCGACCCTCGCCGCGGATGCATCTCCCTTCAGTTTGGCGGGGAGCATGACGTTGTCGAGAACGGTATTCCACGGCAGCAGCACCGCCTGCTGGAACACGACGCCGGCGTCGGCCCGCGGCCTCGTAACCATCTCGCCGCCGGAATGCACCGTGCCTGATGACGCGGTCTCGAGGCCGGCGAGAATGCGCAACAACGTCGTCTTGCCGCAGCCACTCGGTCCGACCACGGAGATGAACTCGCCATCCTGAATGTAGAGATTGACATTCGACAGCGCGTTCACGATCTCGCCGGAGCGCGACGAAAAGCGCTTCTCGACGCCGGAAATGCGGATCCATGGGGGAGGCGAACCGGATGCGGGAAGGCGTGCGCCCTCTCCTGTTTCGAACTGTGCCGCCAACTGCGTCATGACCACAATCTCTACCGACGTAAGGGAGGCGCTTTATCTCGGCCAAGTATTTCACAGTTGACCATTTAGTCAACTGAAGATCGGATCGTTCTAAACGACGATGATCGCAAAGGCGCAGCGATGCTGAGTTGGGCCGGATCGCCGGGACGCGCTGTGATGGCGCAGGATTAGGCGCGATCAGCACGCGACGTTTCGGTCGCTTTCGATCTGCCCGCTAATCCAGTGGGTTGCAGGGAGAATGCCCGCGGCTGCTGGCGTTACGCCTGCCGCCGAATTCGCCATGCTGGTTCTTAATATTGCATCGGTTCGCGGCGCACGCGTCTGCGGTCGATCATGACGTGCTGCGATTTTTTTCCGCGGGCGGCGGCGACAGGCAGTACAGCAGCACCAGGTTGCTAACGTGGTCGAGCCACAGTTTCTGCGCCTCGTCGGATCCGAGGTCGCGGTCGAGCGCGATTTCCAGCGTGTACTGGTTGGAGAGGTAATGGTAGCACAGCGACGACAGCGTCAGATAGACGATGGTCGGATCGAGCTGCGCCTTGAAGGTACCGTCCTGCGCGCCGCGTTCGAGAATGAAGCGGATGGTTTCGACCAGCGGGTTGTACAGATCGCGCATCCGCGCTGACTTGCGGATGTATTTGCCGCGGTGCTTGTTCTCTTCGTTCATCAGCCGGATCGCGCTCGGATTGTCCTTGAACGCGAAGAACGTGTGGTGAACCAGTTGCTCCATGGCGAGCACCGGATCGCTGGCGCGGACCGACAGATCCTTCTGGTGATCGCGCAGGCCCTGATACATCCGCTCCAAGGCGGCCACGAACAGGCCTTCCTTGGACTTGAAGTAGTAATACAGCATGTTCTTGCTGAGACGGCAGCGTTCCGCGATGCGGTCCACCCGCGCGCCGTCGAAGCCGATCCGGGCGAACTCCTCGGTCGCCTGCTTCAGTATCTTTTCCCGGACCCGTGCCGGATCACTACTACGAGGTGCCACGCCAAAATTCCCCATGCCGACGTGCAACGATGGAGGTGCGCGCACGGATTCGCAATGCCCCGTCGCCGCGGGCGGCCGGCGATGACCGGCCGCGCCGCAGAAGCGACCTATGCGACGGCCTGGATCGCGCCGTCTTCAGCCATCTGCCAGATCCGCGCTGGCGACAGCGGCAATTCCATCGGCTGCACGTTGAGGTGCGACAGCGCATCCGCGATCGCATTGGCCATGATGCCGCCGACCGGGATCAGCCCGCCCTCGCCCGCGCCCTTCACACCCAGCGGGTTGTTGGGGCAGGGCTTCAGCTCCAGCGTGATCGAACGGATGTTGGGGAAGTCCGACGCGGTCGGCATCAGGTAATCGGCGAACGATCCCGTCAGCAGCTGCCCGTTCTCGTCGTAGACGAGATGCTCGAGGAACGCGCCGCCGAGTCCCTGCACGATCGAACCGATGGCTTGGCCATGCAGTGTCGATGGATTGATGATCCGTCCGACATCCTCGACCGACAGATAGTCGATCACCTTGACGTGGCCTGTGCCGGGATCGACCGCGATATGCGCGGCCTGGGTGCCATAGGCCCATGTGTATTTCTTGTTGAAGAACGTCGCTTCCACTTACAGCGGGATGTCCGACAGGCCTGCCAGCGGCAGCGTCTTGCCGCCATGCGCGACCTGCTCGCCGTCGATCGTGACGTCGCCGACGGCGCAGCTGAAACGCAACGCCGCGGTTGCGCGAACGCTGTCCTTCAGCTTCTCCGCTGCGAGCAGGATCGCCGAGCCGCCCATCACGGTGGAGCGCGAGTGATAGGCGCCGTAGCCGTTCTTCACGTCGCTGGTCGAACCATGCCTGACGGTGATCTTCTCGAAGGGAAGCTCGGTGGCATCGGC
>JAQGKA010000348.1 GCA_028290355.1 Tardiphaga sp.
GCGAACTGGTGCAGCAGAAGATCACCGGCCTGATGCCGACCAAGAAGGATATGAAAGAGTCGTTTCCCGCCATCATTCGCGGCACGATCCTGGGATCCATTCTCGGCATTCTGCCGGGCGGCGGCGCGGTGATCGCGTCGTTTGCGGCCTACACGCTGGAGAAGAAGCTCGCCAAGGACCCGTCGCGGTTCGGCCGCGGCGCCATCGAAGGCGTTGCCGGTCCGGAAAGCGCCAACAATGCTGCGGCGCAAACGTCGTTCATTCCGCTGCTGACGCTCGGCATTCCGCCGAACGCCGTGATGGCGCTGATGGTCGGCGCGATGACGATCCACGGCATCGTGCCGGGTCCGCAGGTGATGCAGAAGCAGCCGGAACTGGTCTGGGGCATGATCGCCTCGATGTGGATCGGCAACCTGATGCTGCTGGTCATCAACCTGCCACTGGTGGGAATCTGGGTGCGGCTGCTGCGTGTGCCGTATCGCCTGATGTTCCCGGCGATCGTGATCTTCTGCGCGATCGGCATCTACTCGATCAACAACGCGCCGATGGACGTGGTGCTGGCCGGCATGTTCGGTCTGGTCGGTTACTGGCTGATCAAGCACGATTTCGAGCCGGCGCCGTTGCTGCTCGGCATGGTGCTGGGACCGTTGATGGAAGAGAACCTGCGTCGTGCGCTGCTGATTTCCCGCGGCGATGCGACGGTGTTCTTTACCCGTCCGCTGTCGGCCAGCCTGATGGCCGTCTCGGCTTTCCTGCTGATCCTGGCAGTGCTGCCTTCGCTGCGGAAGAAGCGCGACGAGGTGTTCGTGGAATCCGAGAGCTAGCATGCGGCGTTGCGCCGCGGCCCGAAGTCGAATGGACTTCGGGCCGGGCGTTGTATTGATTTCCCCAAGATTCGTCGCGTTGGCGATCACATAACAATCTCTGGGGAGGCACTATCATGAAGTTATTCAGCCGCACGCTTGCGACCGCCGGTCTGGCGGCGCTCGCCGGCCTCGGGGCGATTTCCGTTGCCGCCCAGGCCCAGGCTCAGGCCCAAGACTATCCGACCCGCGCCATCACCATGATCGTGCCGTTCGCCGCAGGCGGCCCCACCGACGTCATTGCCCGCATCGTTACCGGCCACATGGCGCAGACGCTGGGCCAGAGCATCATCATCGAGAACGTGGTCGGCGCCGGCGGCACCACCGCAACGACGCGCGCCGCGCGCGCCGCCAATGACGGTTACACGCTGATCACCGGCCACATGGGCACCCACGCTGCATCGGTGCCGCTGTACCCGAAACTCGCCTATCATCCGGAAAAGGATTTTGAGCCGGTCGCGCTGCTCGCCGGCACGCCGATCCTGATCCTCGCGCGCAAGGACTTTGCGCCAAAGGATCTCAAGGAATTCATCACCTATGTGAAGGCCAACACCGCGAAGCTCAACGCGGCGCATGCCGGCATCGGTTCCGTGTCGCATGTGTCGTGCGAATTGCTGAACTCGGTGCTCGACATCAAGCCGACCGGCGTTCCCTTCAACGGCACCGGTCCGGCGATGAACGCCCTGGTCGGCGGTCAGGTCGATTACATGTGCGACCAGATCGTCAACGCCGTGCCGCAGATCAATGGCGGCACCATCAAGTCCTATGCGATCGCGACGCCGGAGCGCAATCCGTCGCTGCCGGACCTGCCGACCACCGCGGAAGCCGGACTGCCGGCATTCCAGGCGCAGGCCTGGAATGCGATCTTCGCGCCGAAGGGCACGTCGCCGGCCATCGTCGCCAAGCTCAATGCCGCGGCCGTCAAGGCGCTGGACGACGAAAACGTCCGCAAGCGGCTGCTCGAGCTCGGCAGCGTGATCCCAAAGCCGGCGGAACGTACTCCGGAAGCGCTGGCAGCGCTGGTGAAGAGCGAGATCGCCAAATGGACGCCGGTGTTGAAGCAGGCGTCGAACTAGACGAAAGCGGAATTCTCGTCTGATTTCAAAGGGCCGGGTGCAGATCCGGCCCTTGTCGTTTGTGCGGCGGATGCTCACTTTTCCGGGTATAATCCGGGAATCGCCGTGTCGAATGGCGGGCCGGAGCGATAAGTTCGCCGGCTCAAAACCCGCAAGATCGATCATGAACCAGTATCACGACCTGCTAGAGCGAATTCTCAGCGACGGCGCCGAAAAGCACGACCGCACCGGCACCGGCACGCTGTCGGTGTTTGGCCACCAGATGCGCTTCAGTCTGGCCGCCGGCTTCCCGATGCTGACCACCAAGAAGCTGCCGCTGAAGGCGATC
Organism: Tardiphaga sp.; assembly: GCA_028290355.1. Taxonomy (GTDB): domain Bacteria; phylum Pseudomonadota; class Alphaproteobacteria; order Rhizobiales; family Xanthobacteraceae; genus Tardiphaga. Next base: position 2,268 of record JAQGKA010000348.1, read on the forward strand.
ATCCACGAGTTGCTGTGGTTTCTCGCCGGCGACACCAACATCAAATATCTCAAGGACAACGGCGTCTCGATCTGGGACGAGTGGGCCGACGCCAATGGCGATCTCGGCCCGGTCTATGGCTCACAATGGCGGTCGTGGCCGGCCGCCGACGGCCGCAGCATCGACCAGATTGCCAACGTCATCGACATGATCAAGCGCAATCCGGATTCGCGCCGGCTGATCGTGACCGCGTGGAATCCCGCCGACGTCGACAAGATGGCGCAGCCGCCGTGCCACTGCCTGTTTCAGTTCTATGTCGCGAACGGAAAGCTGTCCTGCCAGCTTTACCAGCGCTCCGCCGACGTGTTCCTCGGGGTGCCCTTCAACATCGCATCCTACGCGCTGCTGACGATGATGGTCGCGCAGGTCACGGGCCTGAAGGCCGGGGACTTCATCCACACGCTCGGCGACGCGCATCTGTATTCGAACCATCTGGAGCAGACGCGGCTGCAGCTGACCCGCGCGACGCGCGTGCTGCCTATCATGACAATCAATCCCGCGGTGAAGGATATCTTCTCCTTCAAGTACGAAGACTTCACGCTCGAAAACTACGACCCACACCCGCATATCAAGGCCGAGGTAGCGGTGTGACCGCGACTAACAAATCTATTCCTGACATCGTCCTCATCGTCGCCGTCGCCGAGAATGGCGTGATCGGGCAGGGCAATGCCATTCCGTGGCGGCTCAAGTCCGACATGCAGCGCCTCAAGGCGCTGACGATGGGCAAGCCCATCGTCATGGGGCGCAAGACCTTTGAGTCGCTGCGCAAGCCGTTGCCGGGGCGAACCAACATCGTCGTCACCCGCAATGCCGGGTATCAGGCCGCCGGTGCGGTGGTGACCACCTCGTTCGCGTCGGCCCGCGCGGTCGCTCTCGGCGATGCGCTGCGGCGTTTAGCCACTGAGATTGCGGTGATCGGCGGCGCGGAGATTTACGCGCAATGGATGGGTGTGGCCGACCGGCTCGAGATCACCGAAGTTCACGCCAGGCCGGAAGGCGACACCGTGCTTCCTGCCATTGATGCGGCGGAATGGGACGAAGTGGCCCGCGTCAGGCATTCGGCCGGCCCGGACGACAGCGCGGATTTTTCCTATGTCACATATAAACGGCATAGAAGCGGCCCCCGCGCCATATAGCCGCCCCGGTGGCATTAACCGCATCTGGCGATGTTTGCATTGACAATCAGGGGGTTAAGCATAGCTGCTGCAGGCAATGAGCTGCGTTGTAAGGTGCCGGGCCGTCCCCTATAAAGCCGTGCTGACCATGCGAGGCTGGACTTCGGTCCCGCGCTCGCGCCGAGGAGATTTGAATGCCGTGGAAGAATCAAGGCGGAGGCCCGTGGAGCTCTGGTCCGAAAGGCCCCTGGGGTTCGGGTCCGCAATCGTCCGGCCCGAGGCCGCCTGATCTCGAGGATCTGCTGCGCCGCGGACAGGATCGCCTGCAGTCGCTGCTGCCCGGCGGCTTCGTCAGTGGTGCGGGTATCGCGCTGGTGCTGTTGGCCGCGCTGGCGATCTGGGGCCTGTCCGGATTCTTCCGGGTGCAGTCCGAAGAACTCGGCGTGGTGCTGCGTTTCGGCAAGCACGTTCGTACCGTGCAGCCCGGCCTGAACTATCATCTGCCCTATCCGATCGAGACCGTGCTGCTGCCGAAGGCGCTGCGCGTCTCCACGCTCAGCATCGGCATGTCGCTGATCGACGATCCCTCGCGCCGCGGCCGCACCATGCGCGACGTGCCCGAGGAAAGCCTGATGCTGACCGGCGACGAGAACATCGTCGATGTCGACTTCACCGTGCTGTGGCGGATCAAGCCGGACGGTGTCGGCAATTTCCTGTTCAACATCCAGAACCCCGAAGGCACCGTGAAGGCGGTCGCCGAAAGCGCGATGCGCGAAGTGGTCGGCCGCGCCAACATCCAGCCGGTGCTGACCGGCGCGCGCACCACCACCGAAGCCAACGTGCAGGAGCTGATGCAGAAAACCCTCGACAGCTACGGCGCCGGCATTTCGGTGCAGCAGGTGCAGATGCAGAAGGTTGATCCGCCCGCCCAGGTGATCGACGCGTTCCGCGACGTCCAGGCGGCGCGCGCCGATCTCGAGCGTCTGCAGAACGAAGCCCAGACCTATGCCAACCGCGTCGTTCCCGATGCGCGCGGCCGCGCCTCGCAAATTCTGCAGGTCGCCGAAGGCTACAGGGAGCAGGCGATCGCCGAGGCCAGGGGCCAGAGCGCGCGCTTCCTGAAGGTCTATGACGAGTACAAGAAAGCGCCCGACGTTACCCGTCAGCGCATCTATCTCGAAACCATGGAGCGGATTCTCGGCGGTGCCGAGAAGCTGGTTTACGATGGCGGCGCAGGCGCGCAAGGCGTCGTGCCTTATCTTCCCCTCAACGAGCTGACGCCACGGCGTCAGCCTCCGGCGCCATCTGGTCAGCCTCAGCAGCAGAGCGGGAGCACCCGATGAAGTCCGGAATTTCAGGTATCGTCGCACTGATCGTGCTGCTCGCCGTCATCATCGTCGGCTACAGCTCGCTCTTCACCGTGCGTCAGACCGAGCAAGTGCTGGTGGTGCGACTCGGTGAGCCGGTCAAGGTCGTCACGGAGCCGGGACTGAATTACAAGTGGCCGTTCATCGACAGCGTGATCAGCATCGACAAGCGGATCCTCGATCTGGAAAACCCGGCGCAGGAAGTCATCGCGTCGGACCAGAAGCGACTGGTGGTCGATGCCTTCGCCCGCTATCGCATCAAGAACGCGCTGCGCTTCTACCAGAGCATCGGTTCGATCCAGGCGGCGAACATCCAGCTGACCACGTTGCTCAACGCGTCGCTGCGCCGCGTGCTCGGCGAGGTCACCTTCATCCAGGTCGTGCGTGACGAGCGCGAAGGCCTGATGAACAAGATCCGCGACCAGCTCGACAAGGAAGCCGACGGCTACGGCATCTCCGTGGTCGACGTCCGCATCCGCCGCGCCGATCTGCCGGAGCAGAACAGCCAGGCAGTCTATCAGCGGATGCAGACCGAGCGTCAGCGCGAAGCGGCTGAATTCCGCGCGCAGGGCGGCCAGAAGGCGCAGGAGATCCGCTCCAAGGCCGACCGTGAAGCGACGGTGATCATCGCCGACGCCAACTCCACGGCTGAGCAGGTTCGCGGCACCGGCGACGGCGAGCGCAACCGGCTGTTCGCGGAGGCCTATGGCAAGGATGCAGATTTCTTCGCGTTCTATCGCTCGATGACGGCCTACGAGAACGGGTTGAAGAGCAACGACACCCGCTTCCTGCTGCGGCCGGATTCGGAGTTCTTCCGCTTCTTCGCCAATCCGTCGGGGAAGCCCGCCGTAGCGAAGCCATAAGGCGGACGCCCTCCGCGTTCGTTCAGCATACGCAAATACCTGTTTTGCGTTCGCTCTCGCTCTGATCTATGGATGGGGGCGCGCCTGAGCGGTTCGGTTAATCCCGGACCGCGCACAGCAGGCGCGCTTCGTTATAAAAAGCGCTCAGGGTGCGAACGTTCGGGAGTTGAAGTCGGATGAGGTCCATAGCGTTCGCCGACTTCCTCATCGGCATCGGTATTCTGTTCGTGCTGGAAGGCATCCTGTTCCTGGCAATTCCCGGCTGGATGCGGCGGGCGATGAAAAGCGCGCTGGCGACGCCGGACAACATTCTGCGCATCGCCGGCATCGGCTCCGCGATCGCTGGGCTGATCCTGATCTGGATCGTGCGCCGCTAGGCCATCCCGCCGAACACGCCTCCCTGTTCAAAAAAATGCCTGTCCGATCAACGCGATCGTGTAACCCCGCGTCCGCATTTCGCCGCAATCGACAGCCCTGATGGAAGCCGCATTTGCGGGCCTCGAAGGCTTGCGCCGACGCGTGGTTCGGGCACACTCTTCATCAAATTGCCGACTCTCTTCAGGAGCGTTTCTCACATGTCCATCGCGATTCCAGCCTTGAGCTATCGCCTTCGCCCGCTGCTGACGGCGCTCTGCCTTGGCACCGCCGTTGCCACGTTCTCCGCACCGGCGTTTGCGCGCGGTCCCGACGGGATCGCCGACGTCGCTGAAAAGGTGATCGATGCGGTGGTCAATATTTCCACCACGCAGACCGTCGAGGCCAAGGGCAGTAGCAACAACGGCGGCGACAAGGGCGCGATGCCGCAACTGCCGCCGGGCTCGCCGTTCGAGGAGTTCTTCGACGACTTCTTCAAGAACCGCCGCGGCGGTCCGGGTGGCGACAAGAATGGCGGCATGCAGCCGCGCAAGACCAATTCGCTGGGCTCCGGCTTCATCATCGACACCTCCGGCATCGTCGTCACCAACAACCACGTCATCGCCGACGCCGACGAGATCAACGTCATTCTCAACGACGGCACCAAGATCAAGGCCGAGCTGGTTGGCGTCGACAAGAAGACCGATCTGGCGGTGCTGAAGTTCAAGCCGGTCAAACCGCTGATCGCAGTGAAGTTCGGCGATTCCGAAAAGCTGCGGCTCGGCGAATGGGTGATCGCGATCGGCAACCCGTTCAGCCTCGGCGGCACCGTCACCGCCGGCATCGTCTCGGCGCGCAACCGCGATATCAATTCCGGCCCGTACGACAGCTACATCCAGACCGACGCCTCGATCAACCGCGGCAATTCCGGTGGCCCGCTGTTCAACCTCGATGGCGATGTCATCGGCGTCAACACGCTGATCATCTCACCGTCGGGCGGCTCGATCGGCATCGGCTTTGCGGTGCCGTCGAAGACGGTGTCTGCCGTGGTCGCCCAGCTCCGCGAGTTCGGCGAGCTGCGCCGCGGCTGGCTCGGCGTCCGCATCCAGCAGGTCACCGACGAGATCGCCGAGAGCCTCAACATCAAGCCGGCCCGCGGCGCGCTGATTGCCGGCGTCGATGACAAGGGCCCGGCCAAGCCCGCCGGCATCGAGCCGGGCGATGTCGTCATCAAGTTCGACGGCAAGGAGGTCAAGGAGCCGAAGGACCTGTCGCGCATCGTCGCGGATACCGCGGTCGGCAAGGCCGTCGATGTGCTCCTCATCCGCAAGGGCAAGGAAGAGACCAAGCAGGTCACGCTCGGCCGCCTCGACGATGGCGACAAGGCCGTGCAGGCTTCGGTGAAGACCACGCCGGAAGCCGAGAAGCCGGCGACGCAGAAGGCGCTCGGCCTCGATCTCACCGGCCTCAGCAAGGATCTGCGCACCCGCTACAAGATCAAGGACAGCGTCAAGGGTGTGATCGTCACCGGCGTCGACAGCGGCTCCGACGCCGCCGAGAAGCGGCTCAGTGCCGGCGACGTCATCGTCGAAGTCGCGCAGGAAGCCGTCACCAACGCCGGCGACGTCAAGAAGCGCGTCGACCAGTTGAAGAAGGATGGCAAGAAATCCGTGCTGCTGCTGGTGTCGAACGCCGACGGCGAATTGCGCTTCGTGGCGCTGAGCGTGCAGTAGGAGTTCTTACCCTCCCCTGGAGGGGGAGGGTCGACCGCGCCGTCAGGCGCGGTCGGGGTGGGGTGGGGTGACAGTGTGCATGCGCGGGCACCGTTGCTTTACACCAGCGCTGTCACCCCACCCCGCCGTACATCATGCTTCGCATGCTGCACGACGACCCTCCCCCTCCAGGGGAGGGTAAGAAAAGCGCGCCGCCACCCAGCGAAGCTTCGCTTCGCGCGGGGGAGGCGGGAAGGAAGAGCGGTCCGGCGCCGCTAAATCTCAGCTCACGAATTCACTGCGCTTATACCCCTGCGCATAGAGCAGCGCGGAGAGGTCGCCGAAGTCGATGCGGCCGTGGGCGGCAGCCGCCACGGCAGGTTTGGCGTGATACGCCACGCCGAGGCCGGCGCTTTCGATCATCGCGAGATCGTTGGCGCCATCGCCGACGACGAGGGTGTCGATGCCGTCGACGTCGAAGGATTCGCGCAGGTTATCGAGTGTTGCGAGTTTTGCGGCGCGGCCCAGAATCGGCTCGGCGACGAGGCCCGCGAGCTTGCCGTCTTCCACCAGCAATTCATTGGCGCGGTTTTCCTGAAAACCGATCAGGGCTGCGACCTTGCTGCTAAACAAAGTGAAGCCGCCGGAGACCAGGCAGGTATAGGCACCGTGCGCGCGCATGGTCTGCACCAGTTCGCGACCGCCCGACGTCAGCGTGATCCGTGTTGCCAGTACCTCATCGACGATGGAGACGGGCAGGCCCTTCAGCAGCGCGACGCGCTCGCGCAGCGCCGGCTCGAACTCGATCTCGCCGCGCATGGCGCGCTCGGTGATGGCGGCGACATGGGCCTTGAGGCCGGCGAAGTCGGCGAGTTCGTCGATGCATTCCTGGCCGATCATGGTGGAATCCATGTCGGCGAGAAAAAGCTTCTTGCGCCGGTTGGCCGCAGGCTGCACCACAATGTCGATCGGGCGGTCGCCGCGTGCGGCGCGCAAGCGATCGGCGATGGCCTGAATATCATCGGTGCTGGTAAAGGTGATGTCGGCGGCGATGCCTTCGTGCAGCCAATGCGGCGTCGCATCGGCGGGCAGGATCGCGCAGGCGCCTTCGATTACGGTGCTCTCGAGGGCCGGATCGGCGGGATGGCAGATGAGTGTTGCGACGAGAGACATGACGTGAGTTCCGGGCCAGACAACAGAGCGCTGCTTATCGCAGGGCCGACCGCCAGCGGCAAGTCGGCGCTGGCGCTGCGGCTGGCGCGTGCGCACGATGGCGTGATCATCAACAC
>JAQGKA010000350.1 GCA_028290355.1 Tardiphaga sp.
AATCCGAAGATGTCCGACAGCTGCTCGAAGCCGACCGACTTGCGCTTCATCTTGGTCCAGATCGAAAATGGCCGTTTGCGGCGGCCGCTGACCCGCGCAACGATGCCGTTCTTCTCCAGTTTCATGGAGAGATGGCTTTCGATCATGCCGATCAGGTTGCGGTTGCGCTCCGCGAGCGAATCCAGCCGCTGCATCACCACCTGATACGCGTCCGGATCGAGCACCTTGAACGACAGCTCCTCCAGCTCCTCGCGCATTTCCTGCATGCCCATGCGGCCGGCCAGCGGCGCATAGATATCGAGGGTCTCCTCGGCAATGCGGCGGCGCGACGCCGGCGGCATGAATTCCATCGTGCGCATGTTGTGCAGGCGGTCGGCGAGCTTGATCAGCAGCACGCGAACGTCGTCGGCAATGGCCAGCAGCAGCTTGCGGAGATTTTCCGCCTGCTTGGCCTCGCGCGACACCAGTTCCAGCCGCTTCAGCTTGGTCAGACCCTCGACCAGCGCGCCGATCTCGGCACCGAACAGCCGGTCAATCTCGGCCCGGGTGGCCTCGGTGTCCTCGATGGTGTCATGCAGCAGCGCCGCCACGATGGTGGCGTCGTCGAGCTTGAGGTCGGTGAGAATCGCTGCGACTTCGAGCGGATGCGAGAAATACGGATCGCCTGATGCCCTCGTCTGCTCGCCATGGGCGACCATGGCGTAGACATAGGCCCGGTTCAGCATGTCCTCGTCGGTATTCGGATTGTATGAGCGGACACGCTCGACGAGGTCATATTGCCGCATCATTCGGGCGCGGGAGGCACGCGGCACCTTCGGCGGCACGGCAGGCGACGGCGGGACCACAGCGACGGTGTCGCTTGCAGCCTGCATCTGCCGTGAAGTACGGCGCGAAGTCGCCATCGTGGCCTCGTTTCCGTCAGGTTCGCCTGTGCGACCTGCATTGTTCGCCACAAGTTTGCCCTGAAAGTGTCCGGAAAAGCAAAGGCCCGGACGAATGTCCGGGCCTTGAGAAAATGTGATCGTCGTCAGGATTAAGTGAACAGGTTCGAAACCCCTGTTACTCGTCTTCCTCTGGCTGCTCTTCCGGCGGCGCCAGGCCTTCGAGGCCCTTCAGAAGCTCCTCTTCCGTCATACGCTCGACCGCGACCTCGGTGTCGTCCGCATCGACGCTGGCGCCAGCCGACCCGATCAGCGGGATGGTGTCCGGCTCGGGCTCATCGACTTCGACGAACTTCTGCAGCGAATGTACCAGCTCTTCGCGGAGATCTTCCGGCGAAATCGTCGAATCGGCGATCTCACGCAGCGAAACGACAGGATTCTTGTCGTTGTCGCGATCAATCGTAAGTTGTGAGCCGGACGAGATCATTCGAGCCCGGTGTGCAGCCAGCAGGACGAGGTCGAACCGGTTGTCGACTTTATCGATGCAATCTTCGACGGTGACGCGCGCCATAAAATGTCGCTCCGTTGGTGTGGGGACCGAATATGATGATTATGCTTGCTAGGTATAGGGGCTTGGCGAAGTTCGCAAGAACCAATTTGGCATCTGGTATGCTGGGGTTCCGTCTGATACCCTATCATGATACCCTGTTCTGGGGCCGCAAAGGTACCGGAATTCATCACCTGAGAAGTGGCAGCGCGAACACCAAAAGGCTTCATTGCATCGGCAAAAGGTTGAGCTTAGCTCTCTCTTCTCCTCTTTTGCGTGACGCCCAATCGAGTCGATCCGCCGCAGAACGGACGACGAACTTGATTCAAATGCGCGGCAAAATTATTGCCGCGCCAAAAACGTTAACAACAACAAACCACATGAGAAAACTTGATGTCCCCCACATCTAACAAGATCGCGCTCTTTATCGATGGCGCCAACCTCTACGCCACCGCCAAGACGCTTGGCTTCGATATCGACTACAAGCGCCTCCTCAAGGAATTCCAGAGCCGCGGCACGCTGGTCCGCGCCTTTTATTACACCGCGATCATTGAAGATCAGGAATATTCATCGATCCGGCCGCTGATCGATTGGCTCGACTACAATGGCTATACCGTGGTCACCAAGGCGACCAAGGAGTTCATCGACGCGTCGGGCCGCCGCAAGGTCAAGGGCAACATGGACATCGAGCTCGCGGTCGATGCGATGGAGCTCGCCGAGCACGTCGACCAGATCGTGCTGTTCTCCGGCGACGGCGATTTCCGCTCGCTGGTGGAAGCGGTGCAGCGCCGCGGCGTCCGCGTCACCGTCGTCTCCACGATCTCCAGCCAGCCGCCGATGATCGCCGACGAGCTGCGCCGCCAGGCCGACGTCTTCACCGACCTCGTCGAACTGCAAAGCAAGCTCGGCCGCGATCCCGCCGAGCGTCCGGCGCCCCGCGAACCGCGTCACCAGACGCCGCAATTCCTGCAGCGCGCGACCACCATGGCGCCCCGAGGCGATGACGAAGATTTCGAGGACTAAGGCCCTGCCGGCGACCCCCGCCCCCGCGGTCGCCGCCGGCATTCCCACCGATCCCGATCGCAACTGCCCGCTCTGTCCCAGGCTCGTCGAATACCGCATGGCGGTGCGCGCCCGCGACCCTGTGGGCTTCAACGCGCCGGTGCCGTCGTTCGGCGACGCCGATGCGGCGCTGCTGATCGTCGGGCTCGCGCCGGGCGTCCAGGGTGCCAACCGCACCGGGCGGCCGTTCACCGGCGACTATGCCGGCGACCTGCTCTACGCCACCCTGCTCGAATACGGCTTTGCCGCCGGCACCTACGAAGCCCGGCCCGACGATGGGCTGACGCTAAGGGATTGCCGGATCAGCAACGCGGTGCGCTGCGTTCCGCCGCAGAACAAGCCGCTGCCCGTCGAGATCAACACCTGCCGGCCGTTTCTCGTTGCAACGATGGACACCATGCCGCGATTGCGCGCCATCGTTCTGCTCGGCCGCGTCGCGCATGACACGATGCTGAAGACGCTCGGCCTGCGCGCCGTGCTGGCACCGTTTTCCCACGGCGCCGTCCACGACGCCGGCCGCTTCAAGCTCTACGACAGCTATCACTGCTCGCGCTACAACACGAACACGCGGGTGCTGACGCCGGACATGTTTCGCAGCGTGTTCGCACGGGTCCGCGCCGATCTCGACCGCGCTCAGTGACCCCGTCGCTCCAAGCGACCAAAGTCAACGCCGCTAGCGAACCGTCGTGAGAACGAAATCGATGAACGCTCGCACTTTGGCCGGCGGATGATGGCGCGACGGATAGAGCGCATAAAGCGGGAAGGTCTCGTCCGGCCAATCGGGAAACAGGTTCACCAGGCGCTTCTCCTCCAGCACATCCTTCACGGCAATCGCGAGGACCTGGCAAATGCCGGTCCCTGCCAGGCATTCGGTGAGCATGGTGCCGGCATCGCTCAGCACCAGTCGGCTGGCGATCTTTACCGACAGGACTCTTCGCTTGCGGTGGAATTCCCATTGATAGGGCCGCCCGGTCTGCGGGTCGCGAAAGTCGATACAGGCGTGCCTCGCCAGATCCTGCGGAATTTTGGGCCGGCCATGGCGCTTGAGATAATCCGGCGACGCGACCGTGAGCACCCGGATGTCGGCCAGCTTGCGCGCGATCAGCGATGCACCGGCGGGTTCGCCGAACCGCACCGCGACGTCGACACCGTCACCGACCAGGTCGCCGACCTGCTCGCGGGTGATGGTTTCCATCGCCAGTTCAGGGTGCTGTGCCAAAAAGCGGCCGAGATGGCCGGCCAGCACCAGCCGTGAAAACAGCGGATCGATGTTGATGCGCAGCCGACCGCGAACCACCGCCCTGGCGCTAGAGGCGTCGTTCGCCGCCTCCTCAATTTCAGCGAGCGATGGCCGTACCCGCTCGTAGAAGCGACGTCCCTCGTCAGTCAGCGCCACCGCCCGCGTGGTGCGGTCGAGCAGGCGAACGCCCAGACGCGCTTCAAGGCGGGCGATCGCGTGGCTGACGCCCGACGCCGACATTCCCAGCGCGTCACTAGCGCGCGAGAAGCCGCCGCTTTCGATCACCGCATCGAGCACCGTCACCCCTGCGAGCAGGCGTCCATCCATGGCATTTCCATTCCTGACAATCAGTCAGCAATGATGTGACGAGTTCCCGTTTCAGTCAATCAAGCGGAGATGCGACAACGCCACCCTTACCTTCACACAGTTCGGAGATACCTGATGTTTGCAGTTACTGGGGCCACCGGAAAAGTCGGCGGCGCCGTTGCCCGCGCGCTGCGCGACGCCGGCAAGGCTGTTCGCGTCGTGATCCGCGATCCCGGCAAGGTCGAAGCCTGGGCAGCGCGCGGCTGCGAGATCGCGGTGGCCGACATCCATGACACGGTCTCGCTGACATCAGCTTTTGCCAGCGTCGAGGGCGCCTTCGTGATGCTGCCGCCTTTGTTTGACCCCTCGCCCGGTTTTCCGGAAGCGCGCAAGATGATCACGACGCTGCGGAGCGCGCTGCTTGCGGCGAAGCCGGCGAAGATCGTGGTACTGTCGACCATCGGCGCCGATGCCGTGCAGCCCAATCTGCTCAATCAACTCAAGCTGCTCGAAGAGGCTTTGGCTGACATGCCAATCCCCGTCAGCTTTCTGCGCGCCGCCTGGTTCATGGAGAATGCGGTGTGGGACGTGGCGCCGGCCCGGGCCGACGGCACGATCCCGAGCTATCTGCAGCCGCTCGACCAGTCGTTCCCGATGGTTTCATCCGAGGACGTCGGCTGCTGCGCGGCCGAACTGTTGCTTGAGACGTTGCGCGGCTACCGCGTGGTCGAACTGGAAGGACCGCGCCGCGTGTCGCCGAACGACATCGCCGCAGCCTTTGCCAAATCATTGGGACAGAATGTGAAAGCGAGCCTCGTCGCACGCGACACCTGGGAAACACTCTTCCGAGATCAGGGTATGCAGAACCCTGCGCCGCGAATTCAGATGCTGGATGGATTCAACGCCGGCTGGATCGACTTTGTTCAGCACGGCGCCGGCGCACGCAAGGGGACTATCACGATCGATCAGGCGATTGCCACGCTGGTGCGCGGGATGCCGGCCGACGCCGGTTAGATCGCGTGGCAAAGTCAAAATCACTTAAACCGGGTTGGCCTTCAGCCATTCCAGCACATCCCCGGCGTTCCGGTCCGGCGGAAACACCGGATAGAACACATGGGTGATGTTGGCGTCGTCGATGATCAAGGCCAGGCGCTTGATCATGGTGAGGTCGGCGACATCCATGGTCGGCAGATCGAGCGCGTGGACCAGTTCGAGCCGTTCATCGGACAGCACCGGGAACGGCAGATGCAATCGCACCGCCATCTCGGTCTGGTAGTCGTTGCTCTGGGTCGACAGACCGAAAACGTGCTGCGCGCCGGCGGTCTTCAGCTCCGCAAACAGGTCGCGAAACGCGCAGGTTTGCGGGGTGCAGCCGCGGGCGCCGGGGATCATGTCCCAGTCATCGACCAGCGCGATCTTGCCGGGTTCGCCGGTGCGGGGATAGCCGAACACCACCACACGGCCCGGCAATTCCGACAGCGTTACCGCAGTGTCGTTGGTGGCACGCAGGCTGACCGGCGGGATCGCCATGCCGACCAGATGTGCCGCGGCGCCATCGTCCTCCGGCGCGGGGATCTTGCTCCAGTCGACATCGAGCAGGTTACTTTGCTGAGCCATCGTCGATCCTCATATCCAACGCAGTTCAAGCCTCATGGTGAGGAGGCGCGCTTGCGCCGTCTCGAACCATGAGGCGAAATCATCTCATCCTTCGAGACGCAGCGGAGGGTCCGTCCTCAGCCCCGCGCCCGCAGGATGCGGCCCTTTTCGCGACTCCAGTCGCGCTTCTTGTCGGCGTCGCGCTTGTCGTGCAACTGCTTGCCCTTCGCCAGAGCGAGCTGCAATTTCACCCGGCCGCGCTCGTTGAAATACATCTTCAGCGGCACCAGGGTCATGCCCTGGCGCTCCACCGCGCCCATCAGCTTGTTGATCTGCTTGCGGTGCAACAGCAGTTTTCGCGGCCGCTTCGGCTCATGGTTGAAGCGGTTGGCCTGCAGATATTCCGGGATATTGCAGTTGATCAGCCAGATCTCGCCATCCTTGGGATCGGCGTAGGATTCCGCGATCGTCGACTTGCCGTTGCGGATCGACTTCACCTCGGTGCCGGTCAGCGCGATGCCGGCCTCCAGCGTGTCCTCGATCGCAAAGTTGAATCGCGCCTTGCGGTTTTCGGCGATCACCTTGATCGGGCGCTCGTTCTTCTCGGCCATCGTCACATGCTTTCGGCGTTATCTCGGGATACATAAACCTGATAACGCGCGCTTCAAGCGTAAGATTACGCCTTCTTGAGCAGATCGCGGATCTCGGTCAGCAATTCTTCCTGGCGGGTCGGCTTCGGCGGCGGCGCCGGCGCGGCAGCCGCATCGTTACGCTTCAGCTGGTTCATGAAGCGGATCACCAGGAACAGCACGAAGGCGATGATGGTGAAGTTGATGGTCAGCGTCAGAAAGCTACCCCAGGCCAGCACGGCGCCCTGCTTCTTGGCGTCGGCCAGATTGGTCGCGGTCACCGCTTTCGAGAGACCCGTAAAGTAGTTCGAGAAGTCGAGACCGCCGGTGATCGCGCCGATGACCGGCATGATGATGTCGCCGACCAACGACGTGACAATGGCACCGAACGCCGCACCGATGATCACGCCGATGGCGAGATCGACCACATTGCCCTTCATCGCGAATTCGCGAAATTCCTTGAGCATTCCCAATCCCTTTTCTTCAATCGAGCGGGCAGTATCAGTCATGGCAATATAAGATCGTCGCTTAATTGATCAGGCCGGCATGAACCATGGCTTTGCGGATAACCGCGCCGGTCGGAGCGGTCACCGGCATCAATGGCAGCCGCACTTCCTCCTGCACCCGGTCCAGCAGCTTGAGACCGTGCTTGGCGCCGGCAAGACCCGGCTCCATGAAAATGGCGTCGTGCAACGGCACCAGCCGATCCTGGATCTTCAACGCGGCCGCGTAATCGCCCTTCAACACGGCTGACATCAGTTCGGCACAGGGCTTGGGCGCCACGTTGGCGACGACCGAAATGCAGCCGTGGCCGCCGGCCGCCATGTAGGCGAGCGCTGTCATGTCCTCGCCGGAGAGCTGGATGAAGTCCGGCCCCATGGCGTGGCGCTGCTGCGAGACGCGGGCCAGATTGGCCGTGGCATCCTTCACGCCAACGATGTTCTTCAACTCGAAAAGCCGCGTCATGGTCTCGACCGACATGTCGACCACCGAACGTGGCGGAATGTTGTAGATCAGGATCGGAATCCCGATCGCATCGTTGATCGCCTTGAAGTGCTGGTACATGCCTTCCTGGGTCGGCTTGTTGTAATAAGGCGTCACCACCAGCACCGCATCGGCACCGGCCGTCTCGGCATGTTTTGCAAGCTCGATGGCTTCCTTGGTCGAATTCGAGCCGGCGCCGGCGATGACGGGAACGCGGCCCTTCGCCTCGTCGATGCACCACTCCACGACCTTCCTGTGCTCGTCATGGCTCAAGGTCGGGCTTTCGCCGGTGGTGCCGACCGGCACCAGGCCGTTTGTGCCCTCGGCGATCTGCCAGCTGACGAGCGCACGGAACGCCGCCTCGTCCAGCGCGCCATTTTTGAACGGCGTGACCAAGGCGGTGTAGGACCCCCGGAAATTCGTCTTGGCTGCCATGGTCATTCTCCGAACGCGCTGCGGCTTTGGCCGTCTGCTTGAACCGATTGATCGAATAGCGAGTCTTACCGGGTCTAAGGCTGCGGCGGAAGACCGCCCCAAGCGCTTTCAGCCGCGATTTCGCCTCTGTAATCGGGCAGACAGGAGCCGGAGGGCAAAAATTGACGCTTTGTCCATCAATTCAATCAAATACATCATGGGAATGACCGCGATTGCCTGATTCGCCGCGAAGGAGCGCCGTGACGCGATTGGCCCACCACTCCGCTACCCGATGGAAGGCGTTAGGCGCTGGCCTCGCGCTGGCCGTCGGCGTCTCTGCGCCCGCCATCGATGCCTGGGCCGCCGCCAAGGTACCGCTGCCGAAGCCGCGGCCGATCGCGCGCAACATGGTGCCGAAGACTGCCGCCGCACCCGCCAAACCGCTGTCGCCCGATGCCGCAAGTCCGGCCCCGGCGCTCCAGCCCGCTACCCGTCAGCACGCCGCCTTGCCGCCGCCGGCGAAAAAGCCTTTCGCCCCCGCCGCAATGGCCGCGACATCTTCGACGCCGCAGGCCGATGCCGACGCGGTCGAGAACGTCATCGATCTCATTCGCAAGCGCAAGCCGGTGGACGCCTCGCAGGTCGCGCAATCGATCGGCGATCCCGTCGCCCGCAAGCTCGCCGAATGGCTGATCCTGCGCAGCGACGACAATGGCGCCTCGGTCGAACGTTACCGCGCGTTCCTCGCCGCCAACGCGAGCTGGCCGTCGCAGACCTTCCTGCGCCGCCGTGCCGAAGCCGCGTTGTGGGACGATCACCGCGACGATGACACGGTGCTGGGCTACTTCCAGAACGAGAAGCCGTTGTCGGCGAAAGGCAAGTTCGCGCTGGCGCGGGCGCTGGTCGCACGCGGCGACCGCGCCAGCGCCGAGCGAAACGTCCGCGACGCCTGGCGTAACGACTCGATCTCCGGCGATGTCGAGAGCGCCGCCCTCGATCTGTTCGGCCCGTTCATTTCGCCCGGAGATCACAAGGCGCGGATGGATCTGCTGCTCTATGGCAGCGATACCGACGCCGCCTTGCGCGCCGCCAAGCGGCTCGGCGCTGCACAGATGGCGCTGGCCCGCGCCCGCATCGGCGTGACCAAGAAGGCTTCCAACGCCAAGGCGCTGCTCGACGCGGTGCCCGACGAGTTGCACAGCGATCCCGGCTACATGTTCGCGAAGATCCAGATGCTTCGCCGCAATGAGAATTTTTCCGAAGCCGCACGGCTGATGATCTCGGCTCCGCGCGATCCCGCCCGGCTGCACAATCTCGACGAATGGTGGATCGAGCGCCGGCTGCTATCGCGAAAGATGCTCGACGTCGGCGAACATCGCTCGGCCTATCTGATCGCGCGCGACGCGGCACTTCCCGCCCGCGACATTTACAAGACCGAACAGGAATTCACCGCGGGCTGGATCGCGCTGCGCTTTCTGAAGGATCCCGCCACCGCCGCGCAGCATTTTGCGCGGATCGGCGTCGGCAGCGTCAACCCGACCGCGCTGGCGCGCGCCGGCTACTGGCAGGGCCGTGCCGCGGAAGCCGCCGGCCGCAGCCAGGAAGCCCGCAATGCCTACACATCGGCCGCGGAGCAATCGACCAGCTATTACGGCCAGCTGGCGCGGGCCAAGCTCGGCCTGCCGCAGATCGAACTCAACGGTGCACCGGGCGCGCGCGGCCGCGGCATCGAACGGCTCGAGATCGTTCGCGCGGTGCAGCTATTATATGCGCTGGACGAACGCGAGATCGCGATCCCGATTTTCGGCGACATGGGCGAGAACGGCGATCCCGAGGCGTTGGTCGGCCTCGGCGAACTGGCCTCACGCAACGGCGACGCCCGCGGCATGCTGCTGGTCGGCAAGGCGGCGCTCAATCGTGGCCTGCCGTTCGACTTCTATGCCTACCCGACATCGGGTATCCCGCCGTACAAGTCGATCGGACCCGAGGTCGAGCAGAGCATCGTCTATGCGATCGCGCGGCAGGAAAGCGCGTTCAATCCCGCGGTGGTCTCACCTGCCAATGCCTACGGGCTGATGCAGGTGACGCCGGATGCCGGACGCTACGTCACCAAGAAATACGGCGCGACCTTCGATCTCACCAAACTGAAAAGCGACCCGGTCTACAACGCAGCGCTCGGCGCCGCCGAGTTGGGCGGGTTGATCGATGACTATCGCGGCTCCTACATCATGACCTTCGCAGCCTACAATGCCGGCCGCGGCAGCGTGCGCAAAT
Organism: Tardiphaga sp.; assembly: GCA_028290355.1. GTDB lineage: Bacteria > Pseudomonadota > Alphaproteobacteria > Rhizobiales > Xanthobacteraceae > Tardiphaga. The sequence goes on from JAQGKA010000350.1 coordinate 9,934, forward strand.
GGGTCGAACGCTACGGCGATCCCAGGGATCCCAAGGTCGATGCGGTCGACTGGGTGGAATCGATCCCGTTCTCGGAGACCCGCAACTACGTGCAGCGGATCATGGAGAACCTGCAGGTCTACCGCGCCCGCTTCGGCGGCGGCTCACGGTTGCAGATCGAAGCCGACCTGCATCGCGGCAGCGTAGAATAGACCGCCCGAAACTCCGCGATACCCAGGGAGGATTAGCGCAGCGTACTCCGCCCTGCGCCTCTGACTGAAATTGCGGTCAGCAAAATCAGCGACATTCCCCGACTTCATCATGCCCAGCCTTGGTTCGGGCATCTACAATTTGAAGCCATTGCGCTGAAAACAACGTGGATGGCCGGGACAAGCCCGGCCATGACGAACTTGAACTCGCCCCCCACAAGCAAAAACCCCCGGCAGTTTCCTGCCGGGGGTTTCTGTTTCAGAGACTAACCGTCGTTAGACGATCAGGATCAGAAGGAGCGCAGGATCTGAACTGCACCGTTGTACAGGTTCTGGTCCTTGAGCTGGTAAGCGCCGGCAGCCTTGCCGCTCGCCGAGGTCAGGTTGTAAACGCCGTCGAGGTTCTGATCGAGGCGGCTGTAGATGAATTCAGCCGACAGGGTCAGGTTCTTGACGGGGGTCCACGAGGTCTTGGTGCCGATCTGGGTGAGGCCCAGGTCGAAGTTGCCGGTGGCGTTCAGAGTGCCAGCGGTAGCACCGGACGGCGAAGTCGAAGCACTCGTTCCAAGGCCACGGGTGTTCGAGCTGAATGCCGCGGCGAGAAGGGCGTTGCCGCCGTCGCCATACGAGATGTGGCTGTAGTTGCCGTACAGTGACGTACGCCAGTTCGGGTTCCAGTAGTGCTCATAGAAAGCGCTAACTTCCCATGCTGTGCTCTGCTGGATCTGACCGCCTGCGCCGAACACGCCGTCCAGCACGTAGCCGAAGCCGAGGCTCTGGCCATCGAACTTGGCATAGCGACCGCCGCCATTGGTGTCGGTGGTGCCGCCGAAGATGTACTTGGCTGCGCCCTTCGCGTACGACGCTTCGATCTTCAGGCTGTCGCCTGCGCCGGTCGGCAGGGTCTTGAACTCAACCGCGCCGCTGACGGCGAAGCCGTACGAGTCTTCCGGATGTCCGCTGAGCTCGTTGGCGCCGTAGAAGCCGGCAGAGACTTCATGCATCGCCGCTGCGAAGTGCAGGGTACCCCAAGCCTGATCGAGGCGGATGTTGCCGACGATTTCAGGAATGTGGTTGCCGGCCTGGGAGTTGCCCAGGAAGGTGTTGCCCGAACCAGCACCAGCGCCGCCGTAGGCGTTGACCAGGAACTGCGCAGCACCCGGACCGACGATGAAGTTCGAGGTGTTGTAGAGACCTGCGTTGCGATAGGCAGCGCCGTTCTCGATCGAGATCGTGCCCGACACGCCGTTGCCGAAGCTGGCGGTGTAAGCCAACTGCGGAATACCGGTCGCGTTGTTCGAACCGAGGTTGGTACCCGACGTGATGGTCGGCTTCGACAGCGCCCACTGCGGGTCGAACTGCGAGACAGCCTTACCGAAGGTGAAACCAGCGAACTGGATGAATGCGTAGTCGACTTCGATGAAGCCGCCAGCGATCGCTTCGCGGTTCTGCGAGAAGTCCATCTGGACGTTCGAATAGGTGCGGACAACGCCGTATTCGGTGGCGGTGCGCGTATCGGTGGTCAGGTTGATACGCTCGCGGCTGACGAAGTAATCCTTCGTGAACACGTTGGCACCACCGGTGCCGCCCTGCCAGAACGGAGCGTCATAAACGTTGCCGTTGAATGCAACGTCCAAACGGATCGCGCCGCCGATCTTGATGCAGGTGTCGGTGCCGGGGATGTAGTAGAAACCCGCGCCGTAGAGGGAGCAAACCTTCACGTATTCGACCGCTTTGGCCTTGACGGGAAGATCGGCTGCCTGAGCTCCGCCCATGGCGAGAATGCTCGCCGCTGAGCCGAGAATAAGGCCCTTAATCGTCTTCATGTAAACCTCCAAGTTGCTTTAGGGAAGGTTCCGCAACGGGGTGAGGATCACCCTGAAGACAAGTCCCTTAGTCC
>JAQGKA010000351.1 GCA_028290355.1 Tardiphaga sp.
TGCCTCGATATTGCAAGCTACGCGCGCGAGCGGAAGCACGAATTCCTCTCCTATATTTTGCGGCTTGCGGCGGCTGAGGCCTACAAAAGCACCACGCCGGACGAAACCTTCGAGCTGCCGCTGAAGCACAAACTGGCCCCGCGCGAGCTGATCGCCGGAATCTGGGACTGGGATGTCAGCAACAACCGCACCTACGGCGACGCCGGCTGCGCGGATTTCTTCAACGTCGATCCGCTGCAAGCGACGCGCGGCCTGCCCGTCATGAGCTACCTGGACGCGGTTCACCCCGACGATATCGCGCGAGTATGGGCGACGCTCGATAAGTCGATGCAAGTCGGCGGCCTCTATGAGGCGGAATACCGCCTGATCAAGAACGATCAAATCAGCTGGGTATTCGCGCGCGGCTACTGCACGCTCGACAAATCCGGCCGGCCGGTGCGGCTGCCTGGCGTCATCATCGACATCACCCATGACAAGGCGCTGCACTGAGGCGAGCGGCTCACGCCACGGCGTCGCCGAGCGATGCAAAGACGATGGGAATTGTCGTCGCACGCCTGGCGGCCGAAACGCCGGGGGGCGTGTATGTGACGATGACGTCGACCTGCAGGCGGCCAGTTCCGCAAGCAGTTCGTATTTACGCCCTTCGAGCCATCGCGCCTCGATGTGGGGGTTCTTGCCCTCGACGTAGCCAAGCGCGGCAAGCCCCGCCCGAAACGCGTTGAAGCGAGTGGCCTCCGCCGCAGGGGGAGCCGAGACTCAAATAGCCGACCCGGTAGGCCTTGTTGGTTGCTGAGCCCGCGCGGCCAACGACCCGCCGAGCGTCGCGCCGCCGATTAACGTGATGAACTCTCGCCGTTTCATTCGATCACCTCGTCTGCGCTGGCGAGCAGCGTTTCGGCGACGGTGACGCCGAGCGTCCTGGCGATCTTCAGGTTGATCACCAGTTCGAACTTGGTCGGCTGCTGCACCGGTAGGTCACTTGGGCTCGCGCCCTTCAGGATGCGATCGACATAAGCGGCCGACCGGCGAAACAGATCGGCGTAGTCGATGCCGTAGGACATCAGCCCGCCGGCGTCGGCGAAGGAGCGTTGGAAGTAAACCGCGGGCAGGCGATGCCGCGCCGCGGCGGCGACGATGGCATCCTGATGAACGGATGCGAAGATATCGGTCAGAACCAGCACGCCGCCACGCGCTTCGTGACCCAGCTGCATCATCGCGGCATCGATCTCGGCAACATCGCGGCACGGCGTGTCCTGCACCGCGACCGAGAAAGACCGCGCGGCGTCCTCGATGACGCGCAGCATCAGCCCGGCATAGGGCGTCGTCGCCGGATTGTAGAGAACCGCGGCGCGCGCCACCGACGGCGTAAGTTGCGTCAGCATCGCCAGCCATTTGCCGGCCAGCGGCGGATTGAAATCGCTGAAGCCGGTGACGTTGCCGCCGGGGCGAGCCATGCCGGCGACGAAGCCCTGTCCCACGGGGTCGCTGACCATCGTGAAGACGATCGGGATCTTGCTGGTTTTCCGGCGCAGCGCCGCGACCGACGGGCTGGCCTGGGCAAACAGCGCGTCTGGGTCAAGGTCGACCAATTCCGCCGCATAGCGCTCGAGAAGCGCGGGGTCCCCGCCTCCCCAGCGCCAGTCGATTCGCAAGTTGGCGCCGTCGTGCCAGCCGAGCACCCTGAGACTCTGCACCAACGCCTCGGCGTAGGGCTGCGCCACGGAATCGTCCGTGCCGTTGGCCATCAGCACGCCGAGACGGCGCACGCCGTTGCGCCGTTGCGCCTGCGCGTCCAATGGACGGAACGCCAGCGTCGCAGCAATTCCCGCCAGGACCGTGCGTCTTTTCATTCTGAACTATCTCGCCGGCCCGGCAAAAGCACCGGCTTCGCGCATATCTGACAAGAGCGTTTCAATCAAGCACATCATCGGCGCGCGCCAGAAGCAAGGGAGGTGCCAGCCTGCCTGGCAAACTGCCCTGAACCGTCGTGGCCGGCAATTGACTTCGCCTCCAAGAGCGTCGAGTTTTCAAAGCTCCGCGGTTCATCGACGCGACTTCCCTTACCGAAGGTACCTCAATGAGACGGCGCGACCTGATCGGCTCGTTCGCTGCCCTTGCCGTAGCGGGGCGGACCCGTCCCGGCGCGGCTCAGGCGGCGCGGGTTTTCCGCATCGGCACGCTCAGTCCGGGCGTCCCGATGGGTGTCACCGTGCCGGAAAGCCTGCTGCTGCAGGCCGACGAGGTGATTCAGTGACCGTGGAAGCATCGCTGTCTTCTGTGGGACGGCCTTCACCGAACCGCCCGCGGCGCTCGTTGTTCGTCAAATATTTCGTCACGCTGTTCATCGCCGTGGTGGTGCCGCTGCTACTCGGCGCGGCCAGCGAGGCCTGGTTCGGCTATCGCGGCCAGCGCGCCGCCCTGAGCGATCTCTTGCAGGCCGAGTCGCGCTCGGCCGCCAACCGGATTCAAACCTTCATCGATGGCATCCGTGACCAACTCGGCTGGGTGGTGCAGTTGCCCTGGATCCAGGGCGAAGACGAACGGCATCGCATCGATGCGCTGCGGCTGCTGCGACAGGTGCCGGCGATTTCGTCGATCACGCTGGTAGATGAGACCGGCACCGAACGCGCTTTCGTCTCGCGCCTCGGCTTGAACCGCATGGGCCGCGGCGCCGACATGTCGGCGGACCCCGGAGTTGTTGGCGCTCGCGCCGGCAAGGTCTGGTTCGGTCCGGTGCGATATGAGCGCGATTCCGAGCCGTATATGACCATCGCCGTCGCCGGCAACCGCGCCGCGGCGGGCATTGCCATCGCCGACATCAATCTGAAACTGATCTGGGACGTGATCGCCGCGATCAAGATCGGCGAAACCGGCGAGGCCTTCGTGATCGACGATTCCGGCCGGCTGATCGCACATCCCGATATCAGCCTGGTGTTGCGCGGCAATGCTGCCTCCGACGGCTTCAGCCGGCTCAAATCGGCGGTGGCCGCCGCCAATGGCGCGGCGGTGGTCACCAGCGATGCCGACGGCAAGACCGTGATCGCCACCTCGGCACGCACGGCCAATCTCGGCTGGACCGTGATCGCGCAGCAGCCGATTCTGGAAGCCTTTGCGCCGATCCGCGCCGCGTTGTGGCGCTCGCTGGCGCTGATCGTGATCGGCGCGCTGTTCGCGCTGTCGCTCGCCTGGTGGCTGGCGCGTCGCATGTCCGGGCCGATTCGCCAGCTCGAAGACGGCGTGCAGCGCGTTGGCGCCGGACAATTCGACCACCGCATCACGATTTCGACTGGCGACGAACTGGAGCAGCTGGCCGATCGCTTCAACGACATGGCGGGAGAACTCGCGGTCTCCAAGGAGAAATCCGAACGCATCAACCGGTTGAAGCGCTTTCTCGCGCCGCAAGTGGCGGAGCTGGTCGAGGACTCCGGAAATCAGGGATTGCTCAACGGGCAAAGGCGCGAGGTGGTCGCGATCTTCGGCGATCTCAGAGGCTTCACGGCTTTCTCCGCGGATGCCGAGCCCGAGATCATCATGGGCGTGCTCGGTGAATATTACGAAGCGCTGGGCGCGGTGATCACGCAACATCAGGCAACCCTCACCGGTTTCGCCGGCGACGGGCTGATGGTGCTGGTCAACGCGCCGGTCGAATGCGAGGAACCGGCGCTGCGCGGGCTTCGCCTCGCGATCGACATGCAGGCAGCAGTGCAGGCGCTGATCGCCGGCTGGCGCGCCGCCGGCCACAATATCGGCTTCGGCGTCGGCGCCGCGATGGGGCCCGCGACCGTCGGCACGGTCGGCTATGAAGGCCGCATCGACTACACCGCGATCGGGAGCGTCATCAATCTGGCGTCGCGCCTGTGCGGTTCGGCTGTTGATGCGCAAATCCTGCTCGATTCCGTTCTCGCCGACGCGGTGGATGGTATCATCGCCGTAAATTGCGTCGGCGAACGGCCGATCAAGGGTTATGCCAAACCGCTGCGGGTTTTTGCCGTCTCGCAACTCTGAGACCATCACCTGTGCGCATTAGGGCGATTGATATCCAACTCTGAACACCCGCTTCGGGTCATTCGCGCCTGCGAGGTCGCCCTCCGGGTCCGGCTTCGTGTCAGCAACCCTGACGCTAATCTCGCATTGTCAGAGGTGCCCGGTCTGATAGTCTCGCGATCTCCGGTTTGAAGAACATAGCTCGTCCCCAATTTGCTTCCTAACGCACCGTGCGGAATCCCATGCAAGGCGCTCGCAACGCGGGCGCCTTGAAGAGGGGGAATGTTCCAATGTTGACGAAACGCGATCTGCTTCGTTCCGCTGCATTCGCTGCAATCACCGCGACGACGACAAAGTCCGTCCCTGTGAAAGCGGAGACGAACGCCGACCGACCCGGTTTCTTCAAGGCAAAGGACATTGCCGAGGCAGGCTTCATCTTCGGCCTGCCCATCGTGATGAACTACGCCGTCATGTACGAGTACGCCGTCGATCGTAATTCGGGGCAATTCAAGGCGGCTTTTAATCAGATCAAGAACGAACCCAACGTATTCACCTACAAGGATACAGCCATTGTAACGCCGAACAGTGATACGCCCTATTCGTTCGTGTGGATGGATCTGCGAGCGGAGCCGGTCGTGCTTTCGGTCCCGGCAGTGGACCCGAAACGCTACTACTCGGTCATGCTATGCGACGGCAATACCTACAATTACGGCTATATCGGCACCCGCGCCACCGGCAGCGAGGCAGGCGACTACATGGTTGTCGGGCCGAACTGGCAGGGTGCGACCCCGCCGGGGATTAAAAAGGTGTTCCGGTCGAGCACCGAGCTGTCGGTGGCGGGATATCGCACCCAGCTTTTCAACGTCGAAGACCTCGACAACATCAAGAAGGTCCAGGCTGGCTACAAGGTGCAGATGCTTTCCGCCTACCTGAACCAGCCACCACCGCCGCCCGCGCCGGCCATCGACTTTCCGAAAATCGACAAGGAACTCGTGAAGAAGAACTTCTTCGAGTACTTCGACTTCGCGCTGCAGTTCAGCCCCCCGCAAGAGAACGAGAAGGAGATACGCGCGCAGCTTGCACGCATCGGCGTGGGGCCGGGAAAAACCCTCAACTTCAAGGACCTCTCGGTGGAGGACAAGCTGGAAATAGGCTTGGGCATGAAAGAGGGTGATCGAAAAATTGAGGCGGCCGTTGCCAACCTCGGCAAGCCGATCAATGGCTGGCGGGTCGCCTCCGTGCCAGGCGACAGCGCCCACTACAATGGCGACTGGTTGAAGCGCGCCGTCGCCGCGAAGGCGGGCATATACGGCAACGATGCAGTGGAGGCGATGTATCCGCTCACGCGCACTGACAGCGATGGTCAGGCGCTCGACGGCAGCAAGCATAATTACACGCTGACATTCCCCCCGGATCAGCAGCCGCCAGTGAATTCTTTCTGGTCGCTCACAATGTACGACGGGAAGACGCAGTTGCTGATCGAGAATCCGATCAACCGCTATCTTGTCAACTCACCGATGGTCCCCGGCATGAAGACGAACGCCGATGGATCGCTGACGCTTTACATCCAGAACAAAACGCCGGGCGCGGACAAGGAATCCAACTGGCTGCCTGCTCCGAACGGCCCAATCTATCTGGTGATGCGGCTGTACTGGCCGAAAACAACCCAACCGTCGATCCTGCCGGCAGGTGAAGGCACATGGCAGCCGCCCGGCGTGAAGCGGGTCTCTTAGACGAGACAGAAGGGGCCTCCTGCCAAGGCAACGAACCCGCGCGGCAGCTTCATCGCGCGTGAGCGGTGATAGATTGCGAGCCTCCGCTTTAACGCTCATCGCAGACTCAATTCAGACATCGCGCCGAGCTGGCTGGCAGAGGCGGCAACCATCGCTTGCTCTTCCGGCGCTGCAAGCTCATTCTTGCCAGGGATCCAGGGCCTGTTCGATGAGGTCCAGGATCAGATCGCGCCATCGCGGCTACCGCGAGGTCTTGATCCATGAACTGCTCCCGTTGCGGTTTCGAGGTTCAGAGCGGCTTTGCTTTCTGCCCAAAATGCGGCGCGAAGCAGCCGAGCTCGTGCCCCAGCTGCGGCTATGCGTGCGCACCGGATTTTGCGTACTGCCCGAAATGCGGTGCCCACATCGATGACGCCCCCAAGGTCGACAACCAACGGGAGCTATCATCGCCAACAATTCCAACGACCATCGCGATGGGGGTTCATTCATCAGCGCTGAAGCCGAACCCGGTTGTCAAGCCCGAGCGCGCGCCCCGGCCGCCGCTCCACAAGGTCGACAGCGAAGCCAACCGCCGCACCATCACCGTGCTGTTTGCGGACCTCAGCGGCTTCACCACGATGAGCGAACGGCTCGACCCGGAAGTCATGCAGGCGTTTCAGAACGAATTATTCGAGGAACTGACCGCAGCGGTGCAAAATTTCGGCGGCTTCGTGGACAAATTCATTGGCGATGCGCTACTCGCTCTGTTTGGTGCGCCGGCCGCGCATGAAGACGATCCTGAGCGGGCACTCCGCGCGGCCCTCGACATGATCAAGCGGACGGCGTGCTTGAGCGAACGTTCGAAGATATCCGCCGGTTCGCCGCTCATGCTTCATATTGGAATCAACACCGGGCACGTGGTTGCGGGTGGATTGGGCGCAGGCGTTGCCAAATCCTATTCAGTGACCGGCGACACGGTGAATACCGCTCAACGCTTGCAGTCGATGGCCCCCCCGGGCGACGTGCTGGTGGGACCGCTCACCTACCGCCTCACCCGGCATGCATTCTCGTATGAATCGCTTGGCGACGTTGCGCTGCGCGGCAAGGTAGGCAGCGTCCTGGTCCATCGTCTGAGGGGGCCGCTCGAGACACCGCGTGCGGCACGCGGACTCGAGATACTGGGCCTGAGCGCGCCGCTGATCGGGCGCGACGCGGAGATGGCCCGTATGATGGGGTGCCTTGACCTGGCGTGTGGCGGAGCTGCCCAGCTGATGCGGCTGGTTGGCGAAGCCGGCATCGGAAAATCGCGCCTGGTGGATGAATTCGTTACCCGCGCTCGCGATGAGGATCGCTTCGCAGGCGTGGCGATCCGGCGGGCCGCTTGCTCGCCGCTGGGCGAGCAATCCTACGGTACTCTTGCCGCAGTGCTGCGCAGCGCCTACGGCATCGCGCACAAGGCTTCGGCGGCAGAGGCGCAAGCCAAGCTAGCCGAAGCGTTGTCGGGGCTTGGCATGGCGGCCGAAGAGGTCGAGCGGCTGATGCCCCTCTATTTTTATGTTCTTGGTCTCGGCGACCCCGACGACGCCCTGCAGCACGTTGAACCGGAACAGCTTCGACGGCAGATTTTTTTCGCGATCCGCACCGTCTTCGAACGGCGTCTGGCCCTATCGCCCCTCCTGATCATTGTCGAGGACCTGCACTGGGCCGACGCCGTATCGCTTGAGGCGCTGCGGTTCGTGATGGATCGGCTGGAGCGCGGGCGGCTGATGCTGTTGTTCACACACCGGCCGACACTTGAAATGGATCAGCTCGACTCAAGTCGAATTAGCCATACAACACTGCGGCTGGCACCCCTTGGCATCGCCGACGGACAAAAGCTGCTCGCGGCGTTCTTCGGTGACGGTTGGAATGGATCATCCGGCAATCTGTTCAATCGAATTCTTGAACGCGCGAGCGGGAATCCGCTGTTCGTTGAAGAAATCATACGCGGTCTCATCGAAGCTGGCGTTTTGGAACGTGACGGCTCGCATTGGCAGATCAAGTCCGATGAAGCGGCTGCTGACATCCCGGCGAGTATTCAGGCGTTGCTGCTCGCGCGAGTGGACCGACTGCCACACGGCGTGCGCAGGTTGGCCCAGGAGGCAGCGGTCATCGGGCCGCGCTTTGATGCGGCCCTTCTCGGTGCCACAGCGACCGACCCGGCGAAAGTAGAGGCAGGGCTTGAACTGCTGTGCGACGCCGAGATCATCGAGGAGATCGCGGGCGCAAACTCGATTTCGCTGCAATCCTATCGTTTCACGCAAACCATGCTTCAGGATGTGATCTACCAAAACCTCCTTCTGCAACGGCGCATTGAGATGCATGGGCGGATCGGTGCTGCCCTGGAGCGGCTGTGCGGAGATGATCCGGAGCGGCTCGAAGACCTCTCCCTACTGGGACATCATTTCAGCCTCAGCGCGAGCAAGCCGAAGGGTGCACATTACCTGAGCGCGGCCGGCGATCGCGCACGCGTGATCTATGCCAACGACGACGCCATCCGCCTCTATCAGCAGGCCCTCGCCGTCTTGTTGACCGCTGGCGATCAAGGACCGGAACGGCTTGTGCTGTACGAACGAATTGCCGACCTGTGTGGAGCGGCGGGCCGGCGTGACACGGCCGACGAACATTACCAGACGGTATTGGAGGCCCACCGCGCGGCCGGGGACCGCGCCGCCGGAGCGCGGATACTTCGCAAGCTTGGCCGTTTGATGTGGGACGCCGGCAAACGAAACAGGGCGGAGGCGCATTACGCCGAGGCGGCTGCGTTGCTCGAAGGAACGGACGCGCCGATCGAGTGGGCGCACCTGTTGCAGGAGCGCGGCCACCTCGCGTTTCGCATCGGCGATCATGCTGCGGCCGCGAGATGGGCAGACGACGCGCTTGGCTACGCTCAATCCGTGCCGCCGGAGGTAGACAAGCAAGCCGGACTAGAGGCGGCTCGCGCCACCGCGGAGGCGCTCAATACCAAGGGAGTTGCATTGGCGCGGCTGGGCCGGAGCCAGGAGGCCCTTCGCGAGGTGGAGCGAAGCGTCGCAGTTGCCGAAGCCGCCGGCCTTCTCAGCGCAGCCTGCCGCGGCTACACCAATCTTGGCGTGCTCTACACGATGGTCGATCCGGCGCAAGCCATGGAAGTATGCCGGCGCGGTCTTGATGTCGCCCGCCGGATCGGCGATCTCGGTTTTCAGGCGCGTCTCCTTGTCAATCTCGCTGTCGCCTGTTGCACCTTCACGGACAGGTGTGCCGACGAAGGCGTGCCGGCGGCCGAAAAGGCGATCGAACTCGACCGCGCGCTTGATCAGCGCGAACATCTCGCTGTGCCATTGATTGTGCTCGGGCAAATTCATCAATGCCATGGCCAGCCGGAACTTGCCGCCCGCTGCTACAATGAAGCAATTGAGGTGGCGCAGGAAACGGGCGAGCCCCAGCAGCTCTTTCCATGCTATGATGGTCTCGCGACGCTGAACCTCGATCGAGGCGACATGCCTGAGGCCGAGCGATATTTTGCTCTGGCGCACGATGTCTGCGCCCGGCACGGGCTTGATCCCGAAGCGCTGGTCGTACTGCCATTTCTTGATTAGCAAGTAGAGGAGGTTGACCATGTCTGAACATCATGTCGATGGGTTACTCCACGCGGGCGACCGCGCACCGAACATTGTGCTGGATGCGATCACACGTGACGGCAAGATCGCGCTTGATGACTTTCGCGGCCACAGCCCAGTATTGGTCGGCTTGTTTCGAGGCCTGCACTGCCCGTTCTGCCGGCGCCATCTCGCGGCCCAGGCGCAACTTGACCCGGCCCTGCGCGAGAAAGGCGTCGAGAGTCTCGTGGTGGTCAACACGCCTATCGAGCGTGCGCGGCTCTATTTCCGTTACCATCCTTTGCCCAATCTGCTCGCCGCATCCGACCCCGAGCGCGTCTCGCACCGCGCGTTTGGCTTGCCCAATCTCGAGTTCACGGAGAGCGAAACCGAATGGCCGCGCAAGCTGGGTATGAACGCCGTGATGAGCATGCGGATGGACATGCCCGGCGAGCTGCCCGAGCCGATGAACCCGATGGCGGCGGCCGATCTTCTCAACACGAAGGACGGCTACGAAATAACCGAAGCCGACGAGCACATGCGGGCAACTGGCCAAGGTCAGCTCTTTGGCCAATTCCTGCTCGACCGGGAGGGCATTGTGCGCTGGAGCTTTACCGAAGTTCCCGAGGGTGGCCATCGCATGTTCGGGGCTCCCACTCCGCGAGAGCTGATGTCGGCGGCTTCCGAGGTTGCAAGCTAGGCATCATAGTATGGCGTGTAATTCTGCCGCGGCGACGAACATGCCGACGAAGGTCATCGCAGCGTCCCTAGGTAGCGGATGATTTCCGCGCGTTCCGCGGAGTCGGCGTCGCCCGCGAACTCCATGGCGGTCCCTGGGCAAACATCGCGGGGTGCCTTTAGGAACACGTCCAGCCGATCTGGCGTCCACGCGCCTCCAAACCGACGCAGGCCGGGCGAATAGTCCGGATAGCTCGTGAGCGAGGCGACCCGCCGGCCGACGACGCCGGCCAGATTGGGGCCGATCCGGTTGCCACTGGCCAACGTCGACTGGTGGCAACCGCTGCAC
>JAQGKA010000672.1 GCA_028290355.1 Tardiphaga sp.
CACGCGCCGCCGACCAATTCGCCCACCAGCTGGGGCGGCAAGCGCTATTTCGGCGATGTCGAACTGGCGCAATGGATCCAGGGTTACCAGCCGAGCATGGTGATCTCCGGCCACGTGCACCAATCGCCATTCGTTGCCGACGGCTCGTGGTTCGATCAGCTTGGCGTGACCTGGGTATTCAATGCCGGCCACCAGTTCGGGCGGCCGCCCGCGCATATCGTGCTCGATATCGACGACGGAATCGCGTTCTGGCTGTCGGCCGCCGGCGACGAAACCATCGATCTCAACGCGCCCCTGCAGCGGCCGGCAGCGTCGATCGTCGATCCGCCGAACTGGCTTACATCCTTGGGTCGGGCTGCCGATCCGATCCTGGCGACACCTTCGACGGTGTCAGGTTGACCATACTCTCCAGGAGATCGCCGACCATCGCCAGGTGATTGCCGTGACCAGCATATTGTCGCTTGATGTCGGCGAGATAACTCGTCGCGACATTGAGCCGCTGCGCCAGCAGCCGGGCGATCAGCAGTGCCACGGCGGGCTGTTTACGCAGGAACGAGGCGGCATCGCTGAACTCATAGATGACTGAATCCGATGCCGCTCGCACCGTCGCGGTATGCGGCTGATCGAGCAGAACCGACATCTCGCCGAGCACGGCGCCCGGCTCATTGATACTGGCGACAACGGTGTCGCCCTTGACGACCTCAAGCCGCCCCTCGATCAGGACGTACAGATGCCCGGTGGTCTGACCCTCGTGGATGATCAGCGTCCCCGCGGGTACACTGCTCTTCAGTCCTCCGGTGCAGTAGTCCAAAATTGCGCGCATGTGGCAGCACCCCACGAGAATACAGACCACGCATGCTCGCTGCACCGGTCGAATGAAACAAGCATCGCCGTTGCTGAAATTATCGGCAACGCGCGCGTCGACCGCCCCCTGATGAATGCGGGGCATTAAGCACAACCGCGTGTTCTCATTTTCCGCCTGTTGCATTCGATCGCGAGTTGGTTATTATTCGTTGCTTCCTTGGCAATCGGGCCCGTCTTTTTAGGCGGGCCGTTGCCATTTTAGGGAGCCTTTGTGATGACACGCTCTAATCGGGTCGACCATATCCGGCTGACCTCGCACCCGGCGCCAGGCGCCACCCACGACTTCCCGATCCACTGGGGCGCCGCCACGGCGCGCGAACGCGGGCCGGTCATCGGCACGGTGTCGCGACCGCAGGACCGCAACGTCATCGGCACCCATGGCGGTTCCTATTCGGTCTACCGCGCGCTGGCCGTGTCCTCCGGCGCGCTCGATCCGCTGCGACGGCCGGACCTTACCAACACCCATCCCGCCGCGACGATCGGCCCGTTCGAGCAATGGATCGATCCGCAGCGCATCGTCTCGCTGGATCCCTGGGGGCATCTCGTCGCCGAGAACTTCGCCACCGAGATCGCCGAAGGCATCGACATCCGGCCGAGCATCGCTATCACCCGCGCGCGGCTCGATCTGCCAGAGCTGCAGTCCGCTATTGCGGCCGGTCGGTTGAAGCAGGATGGCGAGGTCGTACACGCCAACGGCAGCGTCTCCGTGGTCAAGATCGCGATCGATCCCGTGTGGCATCTGCCTGGCATGGCCGTTCGCTTCGGCACCACCGAAAACAACCTGCGCCGGCAACTGTTCGAACAGACCGCCGGCATGTTTCCCGAACTGGTGACGCGGCCGGACCTGCAAGTATTCCTGCCGCCGATCGGCGGCACCACGGCCTACCTGTTCGGCGACGTCACCAAACTGCCGGACCACCGCACCAGCATCACCTGCCGGGTCCACGATGAATGCAACGGCTCCGACGTGTTCGGCTCCGACATCTGCACCTGCCGTCCCTATCTGATCCACGGCATTGAGGAATGCGCCCGCGCCGGCCAGTCCGGCGGCCTCGGCATCATCATCTACAACCGCAAGGAAGGCCGTGCGCTCGGCGAGGTCACCAAATTCCTGGTCTACAATGCGCGCAAGCGGCAGGAAGGCGGCGATGCCGCGGCACAGTACTTCGAGCGCACCGAATGCGTCGCCGGCGTGCAGGATGCCCGCTTCCAGCAACTGATGCCGGATGTGGTGCACTGGCTCGGCCTGAAGCGGATCGATCGCTTCGTCTCCATGAGCGACATGAAGCACGACGCGCTGACCAGCCAGGGTGTCGAGATCGTCGAGCGCGTGCCGATCCCCGACGACATGGTCCCGGCCGACGCCCACGTCGAGATCGCGGCAAAGAAAGCTGCGGGCTACTACTCGCCCGAACCGGTGAAGCCACAGGATCTGCTCGATTCCGTCGGCCGATCGCTTGAGAAGTATTGAGAACGCCGCGGTGAATTCCTTGAATCCGGAAACCTCGGCTGCGTTGTCCCTGCTGAGCGCAAAAGCCGTTCGCGAGCGTGCCCATCGCATGCTGGCGATCGGGCTCAACGATCAGTTGCCGAACTTCCGCATCGATCTCGGCCGCATGGATGCGGCCGTCGATCTGGTGCTGGCGACGACGCGCGCGGCCTATCCGTCGCTCGATGTGCCCTTTCATTCGCGCTGGCGGCATTTCGTGACGAACGGCGACAACCGCTGGACCGCGCTGGCCAATCGCACCGCGTGGGCCGATCGCGCCGCGCGCGCCCGCGCCGAATTCGATCTGGCGATCGTCAGCGTCTTTCTCGACGCTGGCGCGGGGCCGACTTGGCGCTTTCACGATCCGAAAACCGGATCGGCGATCGGTCGTTCGGAAGGTCTGGGCCTCGCCAGCCTCGCGATGTTCGCCGACGGTGCGTTCTCCGCAAATCCGCAGCAGCCGCTGCGCGCCGATGCCGAGGTGTTGGCCAAACTAGATGTCGCCGATCTCAAGCGCGGCATGCAGGTCTCCGACAGCAATCCCCTGGTCGGCATCGAGGGTCGCGCTGATCTACTGCGCCGGCTCGGCGCGCTGGTGGCGTCAAAGCCCGAGGTGTTCGGCAGTTTCGATACGCCGCGCCCCGGCGGCCTGTTCGACCGGCTCGCCGCGCTGGCGGACAACGGAAAACTCCCCGCCCCGACCATTCTCTCGGAACTGCTGCAGCAGCTCGGCCCGATCTGGCCGTCGCGGCTAACGCTGGGCGGCATTGCACTCGGCGATTGCTGGAAGCACCCGGCGTTGACGACCGCCGATGCGACGAGTGGCCTGATGCCGCTGCACAAGTTGTCGCAGTGGCTGTCCTATTCGCTGATCGAGCCGCTGCAGACGGCCGGCATCGATGTCACCGATATCGACGGCCTCACCGGTCTAGCCGAATATCGCAATGGCGGGTTGTTCGTCGATATCGGCGTGCTCACCTTCCGCGATCCCGCGGATGCCGCGCGCGAACATGACGTAGGCTCAGCGCTGGTAGTGGAATGGCGCGCGCTGACCGTCGCGCTGCTCGACCGCGTCGCCGATGGCCTGCGCCAGCGGCTGCAGCTCGATGCCACCTCGCTACCCCTTGCGAAAATTCTCGAAGGCGGTACCTGGGCCGCCGGACGCGTGCTGGCGCGCGAGCGCCGCGCGGATTCCTCGCCGCCAGTAAAAGTCATCAGCGACGGCACAGTTTTCTAGAGCAAGGATTAAACATGGACGGCGTCACGATCGTTAATCACCCGCTGGTGCAGCACAAGCTGACGCTGATCCGCGACAAGAGCCGCTCGACCAAGGGGTTTCGCGAACTCCTCAACGAGATCGGCATGCTGCTGTGCTACGAGGTAACGCGCGACCTGCCGCTCACCGACGTGGAGATCGAAACCCCGCTGACGAAGATGACCGGCAAGGAGATCGCCGGCAAGAAGCTGGTGTTCGCGCCGATCCTGCGTGCCGGGCTGTCCTTCGTCGAGGGCATGATCAACCTGGTGCCGTCGGCACGCATGGCGCATATCGGCCTGTACCGAGATCCCGAGACTTTCGTCGCGGTCGAGTATTTCTTCAAGGCCCCGACCAACCTCGACGAGCGCCTGGTGATCGTCATCGACCCCATGCTGGCGACGGCGAATACCGCGGTGGCGGCGATCGACCGCATCAAGGAGCGCGGCGCCAAGGACATCCGCTTCGTCTGCCTGCTGGCATCGCCGGAAGGCATCGAGCGGCTGCGCGGCTACCACCCGGACGTGCCGATCTGGACTGCCGCGATCGACGAACGTCTGACCGACCACGCCTACATCTGGCCCGGCCTCGGCGACGCCGGCGACCGCGCCTACGGCACCAAGTAAGCCGTCGCAACGCTATCCGCTAGTTTGCAGCGGAGGGGTCCTGGCCCATCGCCTCACTACGCCCGCCCTGCTATGATGGCGCATGAGCTCCCGCGACTCCTCATCCTCCGAGATCACGCCGGAAATTCTGCTGCGCGCCTATGCCTGCGGAATCTTTCCCATGTCGGAGAGCGCCGACGATCCCAGCCTGTTCTGGGTCGAGCCGGAGCAACGCGGGGTTATTCCGCTGGACGGTTTTCGCGTCAGTTCGCGGCTGGCGCGCACGGTGCGCTCCGATGCCTTCACCGTTACCGTCAACACCGCCTTCAAGGCAGTGATCGCCGAATGCGCTGCGCCAAAACCCGGCCGCGACGACACCTGGATCAACCAGCGGATCCGCGACCTCTATGGCGCACTGCATGAGATGGGCCATGCCCACAGCGTCGAGGTCTGGAACGGCAACGCCCTGGTCGGCGGGCTCTATGGCGTCAGCCTCGGCCGCGCGTTCTTCGGCGAGAGCATGTTTCATCATGCGCGCGATGCGTCGAAGGTGGCGCTTGTGCATCTAGTGGCGCGGCTGATCGCCGGCGGCTTTGTGCTGCTCGACACGCAATATGTCACCGATCACCTGCGCAGCTTCGGCGCAACGGAAGTGCCGCGGCGGCGCTACCGCGTGATGCTCGACGCCGCGCTCGACGATATCGCGGACTTCGAAAAACTGCCGGTGGATTTTCCGATGAAGGGGGCTGCGATGCTCGACATCATCGCCAGTCGCGACGCAGCAACGCGCTCCTAGCGGGGCTGATATTCGCAACCGATCTTTTCTTCCGGTCCGTCAGCGCGCACACTCCCGAACAACGAAAAAACAAATACCGCCCCACGGGAGAAACAACCATGCCCATCCGCCGCACGAGTCCAGCCGTCGCTCTGCTTGCGACTCTTGCCATTGTCCTTCCCGCCCGCGCCGCCGACATCATCAAGATCGGCAACACCGCGCCCTACAGCGGCCCGGCCTCCGCCTATGGCACCATCGCGCGAGCGGAAGCCGCCTACTTCCAGATGCTCAACGACAATGGCGGCATCAATGGCCGCAAGGTCGAGTTCATGACGCTGGACGACGGCTACGCACCGGCCAAGACCGTCGAGCAGACCCGCCGCCTGGTCGAGCAGGAC
>JAQGKA010000677.1 GCA_028290355.1 Tardiphaga sp.
CCGGGCCGGGCTTTGGCGGGTCGTGCTTTCCGAAGGATACGCTGGCGCTGATCAAGACCGGACAGGACAACGATTCGCCGATGCGAATTGTCGAAGCGGTGGTCGCGGTGAATGACCAACGCAAGCGTGCGATGGCGCGCAAGGTGGCGCACGCGTTCGGCGGCAATCTGCGTGGCAAATCCATCGCCGTGCTCGGGGTTACGTTCAAGCCCGACACTGATGACATGCGCGATGCGCCGTCGATCCCGCTGATTACGGCGCTGCAGGACATGGGCGCAGAGGTGCGGGTGTTCGATCCCGTCGGCATGGAGCAGGCAAAGAAGGTGTTCGAGAACGTTACCTTTTGCGAAGACGCCTATGATTGCGCGCGAGGATCCCATGCGATCGTCATCGTGACGGAGTGGGAGCAATTTCGCGCGCTCGACCTCAAGGAGATGGCTTCGATCATGGCGTGCCCAGTGATCGTCGATCTCCGGAATATCTACTCACCCGACGAGGTGACGCGAAACGGCTTCCTGTATAGCGGGGTCGGCCGGCCGCAAACGCTGGCCTATTAGCGATCGCGTTGCGGCGGCCTTCGCAGGCCGCCGCAACAACAGGATTGCTGCCATCCGCCCGTTGTCGAAGAGAGAACCCAAATGTCAGATTGGGCGGTCCTGATAACGGGCGCGGCCGTGATTCTCGGGCCTATAGGGCTTCAAACAGAAGCCGCAGGCTCACGGTAGTAACCGCTGACAACGCAACGGCAACCGCCGCGTCGAGCGCCACCACAATTCCCATACCGTCCGTCGTTGCTATCAATTGAGTGAGTTTGATCCACATTGTAGCTCCTGACAATCATACGTCGCTAGGGAATCTGTTGTCGGTTATTCGATGCTCGAATTCGTTGCAGGCTGCGCATTGAAAATGTGATTATCGAAACCAGGCTTATGCGGAGCAGTACTCAACTTTCGTGTTGCACCACCGCAGGCTTTGCAGGGCGAGTGAACATGGCCCTCGCTTCCGCCGCGCCACGGAGCACGCCAGCGTTTTTCAACGCTTGAATGCGCTCAGGCCCGGGAGGCATGTCACGTGCGGTTTCAAGGGCGGCGGCAGCTCTTGCATCCCAATCCTGCAAGTCGGGACGGGTCGGAGGTCGTGGTTTCATGCCTGACTCCTGTTGGTATCGGCTATCGCACCGTTGATGCTCAGCCATTTTACGTTTCGGACCACTTGAGTTCGGCGAATTCTTCCGCGCTGGTGCGGCCGCTGACTTGGCGTGCTTCCTCTCGCGAAGAGGATTTGACCGCTGCCGGACTCTTTGCCACCGGTAACAGCCGGAGCCCAGCGGTGACGATTAAGTCATGCGCCGGACATACGTTGGCGAAATCGAGCGCAGACATCATCGGACGCGATCCGATCGCCTGCCAAGTGTCGCGGACTGGTCGAGCAACGACTGGTAACATTCACACGAAAGACTTTCTAACGCCGCGCGATCAACGATCTGAATTCTGCCCCGCGAAAACGTAATGACGCCGTCCTTTTGCAATTTTCCGGCGGCCTCAGTGACCGATGTGCGGCGGACGCCAAGCATCTCCGAGAGCAATTCCTGCGTCAGTGCGACCGATGAGCTTTCGGCCCTGTCAGCCGATTGCAACAACCAACGGCATATTCTCTCATCAATCGAATGAAGGGCGTTGCAGGCCGCTGTGATCCGCGCCTGGGACAGCAGAACTTCATTGTATCGGATGCACATATCCGCCACCGCTCTGTTGTTGTTAACAGCATGCCTGAAGCGTCCGGATGGGATTTTGCTGACTTCACCAGGGAGCTGGACGACGACGCGGATCATCGAACTGTAGAGGCCCAGGCCTGCCATGGCACCGACAACGCCCTCGCGGCCGACCGTGGCCGTCTCGATGGCTTTGCCGCTGTTCATAACGACCAACAGCGACAACATCCCGCTGTGAGGGAAGTAAACGTATTCGACCTCGTCCCCGGCTTCGTAAGGGATCCATCCCTGTGCCATCGATATCGTCGTCAGGTTTGGCTCAAGGAGCGCAAAAGCATCCGCAGGCAATCGCCCAAGCAGGCTGTTATTCAGCGCATCGGTATTCTGACGATGGATAACGGACATGGTGCTCTCCAGCGCGAGGCGGGAGCACAAAACTCTCTGTCACCGGTGAAAGCCGAGGGCATTCGGTGATGAGACACGGTATGCCTTATATGTTCGGATGGCGACATAAATCGGAGTTTTTGGAAAGATAATACTAAACCCAATCATATGTCGGATTTGCGACATATGCTGTATTGCCTTTGATCGGACAATGCGGTGCGGAACTCAGCCGTGGATCATGTCCCCGATCGCGTTCAGCGGTGCTCCGGAAGCGGCTTATCTTCGCATCAAGCGTTTGACTTGGGCGCTTGCATTTCATCGAGCAGCGCTTGCGCCAGTCCCTTTTGCTGATGCGGCAGGCCGCGGGATTTCGCGGCCTGTTCGAGCGCGAAGGTGGCTTCCATGTGGATGCGAAAATGCGCGGGGTTTTGTTCTACGCCCGCACCGGCAGGCTCCACGCCAAACACGACCTGATGG
Source organism: Tardiphaga sp. (assembly GCA_028290355.1). GTDB lineage: Bacteria > Pseudomonadota > Alphaproteobacteria > Rhizobiales > Xanthobacteraceae > Tardiphaga. Next base: position 2,573 of record JAQGKA010000677.1, read on the forward strand.
CAGCGCGCCACCGACTTCGAGGTGAAGGCGCGACAGGTCAGCGGCCGGACGTCATAGACCGAGCAGCGATCGTCGTCGCCGAGCAGCGGGCAGCGCAGCCGCAGCTGCGCCGGATCCTCTGCAGCATTGGCCGCGGCGGCCGCCACGGTGAGCTTGTCGTGCAACGCGTCGCGCTCGTCGGGGGTGAAGCGGGTTTCGATATAGTCCGCCATTGCGGCGGCGACGCCTGGCGGCACCTGGACATAGAGGTGGCAGCAGGCGCTGCAGCCGCTGGTGCAGGCGGTGCCGGGCTGATTGGGAACGCTTTCGCGAAAGCTCGCGGCGGCGGCATCGGCGATTGCTGTCGCATCCCGGGCGGCGCCGGCCATAGTCTCTGATTGCTCGAGGGTGACGCCGAGCGCCGACCGCAGATTGGTAAAGATCTCCTCATACCGGCTGGAGAGCGACCGCATCAGCGTGCCGACCTCAGTGATATTGGCCGCCATATAGGCGATGGCCTGCTGCGCGAGCATGCGATAATTCCCGATTCCGCGTCGGCGTACGCCCCGAATCGCACTGTCGTCACGGCATAATACCGGGGGCAGGGCTTTATCGCGATCAAGCCTTTGTCGGGATTACGCTCGGGCTTTCGCCCGTCCGGTCAGCGCCAGCACCGAAACCCCGACGATCCGGTTGATGATTCCCTGGACGTCGTTGAGATCGCAACGGCCTTCCGACAATTTGTTGAGCCGCTCGCTGTCGCGAATGGTCTGGTGCGCCATGGCCAGCGCGAAGTGCAGGCCCCAGAACAGGTCGACGTCGTCGTGGTCGGGCAGGGAGCGGCGCATCGCCGCCGCAAAACGCTTGAGGTGATCGACCTCGCGGTTCTTGATTTTTCGGATCGGCGGCACGGATTCGATCGACGCGCGGATCATGAAGCGCGCGGCGTCAGAGCGCTGCTTGTCCGGGCCGAGGCAGCCGCGCAAGGTGGGGCCGACGAGCGCAGCAAAGATCGCATCGATACGGGCGCGACCGCCGCCGGCTTCTTCCGCGGTTTTTAATTCGTTGAGGCGCTCGCGGTTGGTGACCAGGCTCCTGCTGACGAACAGTTCGGCGATCAATTCGTCCTTGGAGCCGAAATGATAGTTCACCGCCGCGAGATTCACGTCGGCCGCCGCGACGATGTCGCGCATCGTCACATCCGCGAAGCCGCGCTCGGCATAGAGCCGCTCGGCCGCCAGGAGGATCGCCGTTCGTGTGTGGTCTGCTGCCATGCGGTGGCCCTATGCGCCGGGCGCGGAACGAGAGGATTGCATTTCAAACGCGTGTATGAAACTATCGTTTGACGGGTGGGAATGTCAATGTGTCCTCTGGCACGGCCGACATCCCCGCAACCGCCATCGCGCCGATCTTGCTCGCAACTGCAAAAAGACAGACCAAAAATATCTTGCGGATGACGATCGACGGGACAACAGTGCCGCCAAATATTTTTTCAAAAAATGTGAGGAACGCCCTATGGATTTCAATCTCTCGAACCGCCAGCGCGAATGGCTCGATCGCGTTTCCTCCTTCATGGACAAGCATGTGCGCCCTGCCGTGCCTGTTTACAGGGAGCAGGATGAAGCCGGTGAGCGCTGGAAAGTGATCCCGATCGTCGAGGAATTGAAGAAGAAGGCGAAGGCCGAAGGCCTGTGGAACATGTTCATGCCGCCGTCGTCGCATGAAGACGAGGAATTCCACGGCGCGGGATTGAGCAATCTGGAATACGCGCTGCTCGCCGAACAGATGGGCCACATCGGCTGGGCCTCTGAGGTGTTCAACTGCTCCGCGCCCGATACCGGCAACATGGAAGTGTTCATGCGGTACGGCTCCAAGGAGCACAAGAAGAAGTGGCTGCGGCCGCTGATGGACGGCGAGATCCGTTCGGCGTTCCTGATGACCGAGCCCGCGGTGGCGTCGTCGGACGCGACCAACATCGAAACCTCGATCGTGCGCGACGGCGATCACTATGTGATCAACGGCCGCAAGTGGTGGTCGTCCGGCGTCGGCGATCCCCGCTGCGCCATCATGATCGTGATGGGCAAGACCGATCCTTCCGCGCCGAAGCATCAGCAGCAGTCGCAGATCCTGGTGCCGCGCGATGCCAAGGGCGTCACCGTGGAGAAGATGCTGCCGGTGTTCGGCTTCGACGATGCGCCGCATGGCCACGCCCAGGTGCTGCTCGACAACGTTCGCGTTCCCGTCAGCAATATTCTGCTCGGCGAGGGCAGGGGTTTTGAAATCGCGCAGGGCCGTCTCGGTCCGGGCCGCATCCATCACTGCATGCGCACCATCGGCAAGGCCGAAGAGGCGCTGGAGAAAATGGTCAAGCGGCTGTCGTCGCGAGTGGCCTTCGGCAAGAGGATCGTCGAATATTCGATCTGGGAGCAGCGCATCGCCGAAGCCCGCACCGATATCGAGATGAACCGTCTGCTCTGCCTCAAGGCCGCCGACATGATGGACAAGGTCGGCAACAAGACCGCCCAGCTCGAGATCGCCATGATCAAGGTGTCCGGCCCGAACATGGCGCTGCGCATTATCGACAACGCGATCCAGGCCTACGGCGCCGCCGGCGTTTCCGACGATGCCGGTCTGGCCCGCGACTACGCGTCCATGCGCACCATGCGTCTGGCCGATGGTCCTGACGAGGTTCACAACCGCGCCATTGCGCGGCTTGAGCTTCGCAAGTATGCCAATGCTCCGGCCAAGCATTGAGTGAGGTTGCAACGTGACTGAAGGCGTGCGGCGCGACGACGATTTTTCGGGCACCAAGCCGGTGGAGGAGCGTCATCGGATCGATGAGCTGCGCCTCGAAAGCTGGATGCGCGATCATGTCGAAGGCTATCAGGGACCGCTGACCGTCCTGCAATTCAAGGGCGGTCAGTCCAACCCGAC
>JAQGKA010000442.1 GCA_028290355.1 Tardiphaga sp.
GACCTGGGCGCGCTCGCCGACCGGCAGCGCAGAGCCGAACTGGTATTGCGCGCGGCGGTTCATGGCGTTGCCGGCGATGACGTTTTCCGCCACCGCGTGCTCCATGAACCCATCGGGCGCGATCACCTTGACCTTGCCACTCGCCGCATCCTCTTCCGACATCACGCCCTTGCCGCCGCCGAAATGATCGGCGTGGCTGTGGCTGTAGATCACGGCGAGCACCGGTTTCGCGGGGCGGTTCTTCAGATAGAGATCGAGCGCGGCTTTGGCGGTCTCGTTGGAGAGCAAGGGATCGATCAGGATCAGGCCAGTATCGCCCTCGATGATGGTGAGGTTGGCGATGTCCAGGCCGCGGACCTGAAAGATGCGGTCGGTGACCTTGAACAGGCCGTTGACGGCGTTGAGCTGAGCCTGCCGCCACAGGCTGGGATTGACCGTGGCTGGCACCTCGTCCTTTTGCAGGAACGCATAGGGCCTGGTGTCAAAGGCCGGTCTGCCGCCGGGGCCGGCGATCGCGCCGTCCGGCAGGGTGGCGATGAAGCCGCGTTTGGCATCGTCGAAATCGGCGCGGTCGCTGAACGGCAGCGCCTTCAGCACCGATTCGTTCAGCGCCTTCGTCGCCGGTTCGGCGTTCCTGGACTGGGCGCGGCACGGCGCCGTTGCAAATCCTATTGCAGCGCACAGCAACATCGTTGGCATCACGCGCATGACAATCCCTCGCAGACCATGGCCGCATCGCCGGATTTGAGTGTTGAACCCCGTATCCGAATGACGCATCCTGATCTGAAAAATATAGCAAGCAAAGGGAGATGATCATGACCACACGCCGTACGGTTCTGCTGTCCTTGGCGATGCCTCTCGCCGCGCTGGTGCCGGCCGAGGCCGCCTCGCCGCTGAAGCGGCTCGATCCCGACAAGGACGGCACCGTCGACCTCAACGAGGCCAAGGCCGCGGCGTCCGCCTTGTTCGACAAGCTCGACCGCGATCATGACGGCACGCTGGATGCGAAAGAGCTGCGCGGCCGGGTCAATGCCAAGGAATTCGCCGCCGCCAATCCCGACAAGGATGGCACCCTCGACAAATCGGAATATCTCGCCCTCGTCGAACTGCGTTTCCGCGCTGCCGATCCGGACAATGACGGCACCCTCGACGCCAAGGAACTCGCCTCGCCCGCCGGCAAGGCGCTGCTGAAGCTGCTGCTGTAGGGCCCTTTTATCGCTGGGGGACTCGTCCCATATTGGGGGCATGGCGAAAACTCCCGACACTCCGAAGAAGCCCGTGAAAACCCCAAAATCCAAGGCGCATCGGCCCGACGTGCAGCCGATCGGGCCGGCTTTGGCGGAATTGCTGAATCCCGCGATCAATCGCGGCGATGCCGGCATGGGCTCGGGAACCGGGCTGCAGCCGCCGCCGAGCAATTCGTTCGAGCGCCGTTCCGGCGGCGAAGCCGCGGTGCATCGCGCCCGCAAATCGACACCGAAGAAGTTCGAAGGCGACGCCGGGTCGCGGCCCACGCCATTGCAGCCGTTTCCGCAGCCGGTGCAGCCTTACGCGCCCCGCCTCAGCGAGCAGGGTTTTGAGGAAGCGCCGCAGGCGGTCTACGGGACCTCGGCGTCGATCCCGGCGATGGATCCGGAACTGGCAAAGCAGCTCGGCTTCACCACCGAGGAAGAGGACAACGCTGCTCTGGCGCGGCCGCCGCGCAACAAGATGGAGGCGCTCGGCGTCGCCGCCACCGCGGATGCGCTGGAAAGCCTGATCCTCAACGGCCGCCCGGAATTCAAGGACGACAAGATCTGGGTGCCGCACCGCCCGCCACGCCCGGACAAGTCCGAAGGCGGCGTGCGCTTCGTCATCAAGTCGGAATACGAGCCGAAGGGCGACCAGCCCACCGCCATCAAGGAACTGGTCGAGGGCATTTCGCGCAACGACAGGACGCAGGTGCTGCTCGGCGTCACCGGCTCCGGCAAGACCTACACCATGGCCAAGGTGATCGAGGCGACGCAGCGCCCGGCGATCATCCTCGCGCCGAACAAGACGCTGGCGGCACAGCTCTATGGCGAGTTCAAGAGCTTCTTCCCCGACAATGCGGTGGAGTATTTCGTCAGCTATTACGACTACTACCAGCCCGAAGCCTATGTGCCGCGCACCGACACCTATATCGAGAAGGATTCTTCGATCAACGAGCAGATCGACCGCATGCGCCATTCGGCGACGCGCGCGCTGTTGGAGCGCGACGACGTCATCATCGTCGCCTCGGTGTCGTGCATCTACGGTATCGGCTCGGTGGAGACCTACACCGCGATGACCTTCGCCCTGAAGAAGGGCGAGCGCATCGACCAGCGGCAGCTGATCGCCGACCTCGTGGCGCTGCAGTACAAGCGCACCCAGGCCGATTTCACCCGCGGCACGTTTCGCGTGCGCGGCGACGTCATCGACATCTTCCCGGCGCATTACGAAGACCGCGCCTGGCGCGTCAACCTGTTCGGCGACACCGTGGAGACCATCGAGGAGTTCGATCCGCTCACCGGCCACAAGCAGGACGAGCTCGAATTCATCAAGATCTACGCCAATTCGCATTATGTGACGCCGCGGCCGACGCTGATCCAGGCGATCAAGTCGATCAAGGAAGAGCTGAAATGGCGGCTGGAGCAGCTCCACAACCAGGGCCGCCTCTTGGAAGCGCAGCGGCTGGAGCAGCGCACCACCTTCGACATCGAGATGATGGAAGCCACCGGCTCCTGCGCCGGCATCGAGAACTATTCGCGCTATCTGACCGGCCGCCGCCCCGGCGAGCCGCCGCCGACCCTGTTCGAATACGTTCCGGACAATGCGCTGGTGTTCGCCGACGAAAGCCATGTCACCGTGCCGCAGATCGGTGGCATGTTCAAAGGCGACTTCCGCCGCAAGGCGACGCTGGCGGAATACGGCTTCCGGCTGCCGTCCTGCATGGACAATAGGCCGCTGCGCTTCGAGGAATGGGACATGATGCGCCCGCAATCGGTCGCGGTGTCGGCGACGCC
>JAQGKA010000454.1 GCA_028290355.1 Tardiphaga sp.
CTCGATCATTTTGAAGGCAGGTCGTGGGCCGGATTACACCGACATGCCTTGATGACGATGATCGCCTACGCCTTCCTTCAATCCCGCCGCCTCACCGCAGCGGGACGGAAAAAAAAGAGTCTCAGGCCCTCCGCCACAGCCGAGCATGCCAGCCATCAGACAAGCCATCCTCGACCTTTTCGTGCGGCCTCCACCATTACGATGCACGCGCTGTGAGATGATGCTCGCAGGCCGCCTTCAGCCAAATCTGCCAAAGTAGTGCTAGTCCAGGAGATCAGGCTCGGCTGCCACGATCCAGTCCCACAGCGGCTGGAAACTGAAATACCCCCCTTTGTGGGTGCCAACCTGAGTTGCCGTTAGTTTCGCAACCTCGTGCGGAATCGGTTTCGTCGTTCCGGCTGCTTCCGCAAGAAGCTGGGTCCGCGCCGCATTGTCCATGGCGATATACCACCAGGCCGCTGCCTCGATGGTCGGCCCAACCGTCAGGAGACCGTGGTTCTGCAGGATGGCGGCTTTCTTCGTTCCCAACGCCTCGGCGATCTTTTCCCCCTCTTCCGAATCAAGCACGACACCGGAGAATGGATCGAACAAGACGTGGTCGTCATAGAATGCGCATGAGTCCTGTGTCAGCGGATCAAGCAGACGGCCCAGCGCGGACCAGGCCTTGCCGTAGGTCGAATGAGTATGAGCTGCGGCGATCACCTCCGGATGAGCAGCGTGGATCGAGGAATGGATCACAAATCCTGCTTGATTGATCGGCTTGTCGCCGATCAGGATGTTGCCGTCATGATCCACCAGTTGAAGATCCGAAACCCTGATTTGCCCGAAAAACTTCGATAGCGGATTGATCCAGAACCGGTCTGGAAATTCCGGATCGCGCACCGTGACGTGTCCTGCCAGCCCCTGATCGAAGCCGTAACGCGAAAATAGCCTGAACGTAGCCGCAAGGCGTTGCTTGCGATGCAACCGCTCCTCTTCGAACGTGGCGGCGGGTACGCGCTCGACCAATGAGTACTTCTTCGGCTTCTCGACGATCTGGTTCATGGCGTTTCTCCTTTTTCAATATTCGAGATTTCTGTCGAAGACATCTGCAAGCGGCTCACCCCGTGCATAGGCATCGAGATTCGCCAGCGTCTTTTCGGCTACGCCCTTGAGGCTGTCTCCACCGGTCCAAGAAATGTGCGGCGTGAGAACGATCCTGGGATGACGATAAATCGGATCGTCGGCAGCCGGCGGCTCGGGATCGGTGACATCAAGCGTCGCGCCCGCGAGCTGGCCCGCATCGAGCGCACGTAACAAAGCGGCCTGATCGATGATCTTGCCACGTGCCACATTGATCAGATGAAGCGAGGGCTTGGCTTTTGCCAGGACAGCGGCATCGATAAGGTTCACCGTCTTGGTTGTCAGTGGCAACGCGATCACCAGATGGTCGGCCGCCTCCACCAGTTTCTCGATGCTATCGACAATATCGACGCCGTGCTCAACAGCGCTCCCCGACGATCGCCGCAATACCTTGATCGACACGCCAAAAGCCAAAGCTCGCGCCGCTACCGCGCGCCCGATGGTACCGAAGCCGGCAATGCAGATGGTCTTGCCGCTCAGCAATCCGAGAGATGTCAGTTTCCAGTCCTTCGGCCCGTGCGGACGTACTGCATCGAACCGTTTCTCAAAGGCCAAAATCGCGGCGAGCACATATTCTGCAATCGGAATAGCCGATATGCCGCGGCCCACCGTAACTGTTGTCCCTTCGATCATCCATGGCGGAAAAACGTCGAGACCTGTCGACGCGGATTGAATCCATCGAAGCCCGAACGGCCATCCGTCAGGTTTTGAAACCGGCGCCTTGTCCCAGCCGACCAGCGGCCGCGTCAGCAAAATGTCGGCATCTTTCGGGATATCCCATGGCGCACGGTCGATCGGATGGTCGATAAGCCAGGGTTGAGACCAATGATCCACGAGAGCCGTCCGCACGTCCGGCCCGAGTTGATTGACGATGATCGGGGACCGGACGCTGACGGCGGTCTGTCTGAACCTAACATCAAACTTGCTCATGGCGTGCTCGCGGCAATGACAGGTCATCATCGTATGAGCTTGCTGCGAGATAGTCCTTTCAAAGATTGCAGCTTCGGCATAACGAGCGGCAAATAATCTCCCTTGTCGCGATCAAATTCATCTTTCATCGAGATGAATCCTTTGAAGCACGGTGCGACGTGAACTCCACAAGAGCGGGCATGCGGCGAGAGTGCTCGATATCGAACGATATAACCAGCGGCGCATGGGGAAAAGGAAATCCCAGAAGGCGCACGGACTAATTGGGAAACTGACTCTCCTCCCCCGCAACCGCATCGGAACCAACGGAACAATTGGAACAATTTGTCGCATAACGGATTGAATTATGGCCTCCGTTCCGGAGCCGCTTTGCGGCGCCATGAGTTGCAGTGGAGGGTGCCATGACGACATCCATGTGGAAATTCAGATCGAAACTTGGATCAGGCGTTGCCGCGCTCGCTTGCGCGATGTTGTTGTCCGCCGCGACGTATGCCGGCCCGAGAGGCGGCGGAGGCCATGGCGGCGGTGGCGGCGGTTTTCACGGCGGCGGCGGCGGTGGCTTCCACGGTGGTGGTGGTGGCGGCTTCCGCGGTGGCGGCGGCGGCTTTCATGGCGGCGGCGGTGGCTTCCACGGTGGTGGTGGCGGCTTCCGTGGCGGTGGCGGGCATTTCGGTGGCGCGCGCGCATTCGCCGCCAGACCGCATTTCGCCCCGCATGTAGCCCGTTCGTTTGCGCGACCGAGCTTCCATGGCAGCCGATCGTTTGGCAATCGATCATTCGCAATCCATAACGCTCCACACTTCAACGCAACCCGCGGCGCACACGCTGCGATGGGAACCACGGCGGCGCTCGGCGCCTCGGCGCTTGCCGCGAGACATTTCAACGCGACGCGGAATGCCAACGCCGTGCAGCACGCGCTGAACTCGCGTCCGGTCAATCGGGCCTTGAGCAACACCGCTGCATTGCGCGATCCGAGAACCCGCGCGCTGGTCACCGCCAGCGTAGCGACGGCGGCGTGGCACGGCGGAAACCGGGGGTGGTGGCGCCATCGCAACGGCGGCTTCGGATGGGTTGGCCCGGTGTTCTGGCCGTTCGCTTTCTACGACATCTATGACTACGCGTTTTGGGGCTACCCCTACTACGATACGTTCTGGGGCTATGGCTACCCGGACCTCTACGCCGGTATCTTCGGGCTCTACGGTTACGACGATCTGATGGGCTACGCGGGCTACCTGCCACGCTATGCCGGCAGCGGCCGAAGCAACATCGACGCCTATGCCTATGCGCCGCGGAGCGACCAGGCGAACCTGACGCACATGTGCGGCGAGGACAGCCGCGCGATCGCCGGGCTGCCGATCGAGAGCTTCCAAAGCGCGATCCAGCCGAACGAGGCGCAGCGCGTCGCGCTCGACGAACTCGCCAGCGCCTCGGAAAAGGCGGCCGCGAGCCTCAAGGCCTCCTGCCCGACCGACGTCGCGCTTACGGCGCCGCGCCGGCTTGAGGTGATGCAGCAGCGCATCGAAGCGATGATCGCGGCGGTGCAAATGGTGCAACCGCCGCTGGAGAAATTCTACGGCCTGCTGAGTGACGAACAGAAGGCGCAGCTCAATGGGCTCGCCACCACGGGGCAGCGTCCAGCCCGGCCCACGGAGAGAGCCGGCTCAGCCGGGCAGGCTTGCGACGTGGCGCAACCGGGGCTGACGGACTGGCCGGCCGCCACGATCGAGCAGTCGGTCAGGCCGACCGATCAGCAGCACAGACATCTTGACGCGCTTCAGAGCGCCGCCGCCCGGGCCGCGGACATGCTCAAGGCGTCGTGCCAAACGCAGGCAGAGGATGGGCTGACGCCGCCGGCGCGGCTCGCAATTGTCGGCAAACGGCTCGACACCATGCTGCAGGCGGTGAGGACCGTGCGCGTCGCGATGAATGACTTCTACGGATCACTCACCGACGAGCAGAAGGCAGCCTTCGACGCGATCGGCCCGCAGCGGATGGGCGCATCCGATCAACCGTATGGCGGGCGGCGATACATCCGCGGACGCCACGCCAGCATTGAGCAAATGATCCGGCGCATAATCTCGTCCGCGCGGTGAAGCGCGCGGCGCGACCGAATGCGACATGACCTCCGCACTTCGGCGCGGCGTCTTTTATGTTTCAGGTCTTTATTTGTTTCAGACGGTGCTTCGCGCTTTTTCAGGATGCGAAGAACATCAACTTGCATGAAGCGACGGATTGCGCTCGGCACCGGAAGCTCGCGAATACCGATCGCATCCCCGCGGGCGCGCGGTTCGCATTTTTGTTCTGAATGGTGGCAGTTTGGCGCGCCCGCCGAAGCCGATCAAAGTCAGAAGCAAAGTAGCGCTGCGCCTCTCCCGGGCCTAGGCCCGCAATGCCCGGATCGTAGCTTCGCCGATCGCAGAGTAAGAGAACTTGCATGCGGCGGGAGGGGGCCGCCATGCTGCTGTGAGTTGGCGGCCGTAGGTTCAAATAGGGGACTAACATCACCGAGACCGATAGTGGCCGTTTGACGAGTTCGCGCCCCTTGGGGACGGCCAGCCACCTGGCGATAGATCGGCATTCAGCCATGATACGCAAACAGCTCGATTGGGTCGTTGAAGCCGCGCACCGGATATTCGCCGACGCGTTCGAGATCGAAATCGCTTTCAACGAAGTCGGCGAACGCGCGGGACAGCAGCACCGTTCTCCCCAACTGTTTGGTGAGGGTTTCGAGACGCGAAGCCATGTTGACCGCAGGGCCGATAACGGTGAAGTCGAGCCGAGTGCGCGACCCGATATTGCCGTACATAACGTCTCCGACGTGGACCCCGATGCCGTAATTCAGCGGCGCACGACCGGTTTCGCTGTTCTTTTCGTTCAAGGCGGCCATGGCCTGACGGCCTTCGGCCACGGCATGCAGCAGATTTGCGCAGGCCGACGGCTGGCTGAGCGGAAAAATGGCGAGTAGGCCGTCGCCGATGAATTTTAGTATCTCCCCGCCATGTCGCGCAATTGGCTCCGACATCGC
>JAQGKA010000476.1 GCA_028290355.1 Tardiphaga sp.
CGTTGTGGATGGTCCAGGACGACAGCCACAGCACCTTTCGCGCCAGCGCGGTGAGGGTTTGCAGGCGGTTGGGCTCGATCGGCATGGCGCGCTCGCTTGTCTGGGCTTGTTGATTGCCGGCATTTTATCAGCGAGGCCGCGCGAAACTTCTCAATTATGGGCGACAACAGGTATCATATTGGGATAAATGACTGGTTTGAGCGCCAAATTACCGGATTTTTCCCAATGCAAACCCTCGACGCCATCGACCGCAAAATCCTCGCGGTGCTGCAGACCGACAGCCGCACCACCATGCAGGACCTCGCAGAGAAGGTCGGACTGTCGATCTCGCCCTGCCATCGCCGGGTCAAGCTCCTGGAGGAGCGCGGCGTCATCACCCGCTACATGGCGCTGGTCGATCAAAAGTCGCTCGGCCTGCATGTCAGCGTCTTCATCTCGATCAAGCTGGTCCGGCAGAAGGAAGAAGACCTCGACCGTTTTGCCAAAGCGATCTCGGGCTGGGAGGAAGTGCTGGAATGCTATCTGATGACCGGCAACCGCGACTATCTGTTGCGCGTCGTCGCCGCGGATCTCTCGTCGTATGAAGCTTTCCTGAAAAACAAGCTCACCCGTCTCGACGGCATCGCCTCGATCGAATCCAGCTTTGCGCTGAGCCAGGTGAAATATTCGATCGCGCTGCCGGTGTAAAAGGTGAGTCTGCTTCGTCAGCTCGCCCGCTTCACCTTCGCCTCGCCACCGAGTCCCGCCACCACGCTCCGATAATGCGCGATCGGCTGCGGGCGGCCAATCAGGTAGCCCTGGATTTCGGCGCAACCTTCCGCGGCGAGGAAGGCCAGCTGCGCTTCGGTCTCGACGCCCTCGGCGATCACAGGCAGCCGCAACGAGCGGCCCAGCCCGATGATGGCGTGGACGATGGCGGCGGATTGCGGGTTGTCTTCCAGCCTGGCGATGAAGGTCTGATCGATCTTGATCTTGTCGAACGGAAACGCCTGCATGTAGCTCAGACTGGAGTAGCCGGTGCCGAAATCATCCATCGCGACGCGGACGCCGAGCTGTTTGATCTGGCGCAGGATCGTGATGGCGCGGGAAAAATCGTCGATCAGCACGCCCTCGGTGATTTCGATCTCAAGCCGCCGCGGGCTGAGGCCGGTCTCCAGCAGCACCGCCAGCAGCATCGCCGGCACGTCGCCGCGCTGAAAATCCACCGGCGAGAGGTTGATGGCGATCGACAGATGGTTCGGCCAGGTGGCGGCCTCCCGGCAGGCCTCGCGCAGCACCCATTCGTCGAGCGCGCCGATCAGGCCTGCTTCTTCCGCAAGCGGAATGAAAACCCCCGGCGACACCATGCCCCGCTCAGGGTGATGCCAGCGGATCAGCACCTCGAAGGCGACGATAACGCCGTCCGCCGTCGCCTGCGGCTGGAAATACAGTTCGAACTGCTTGTTCTCGATGGCGGCCACGAGATCGCGCTGCAGCAGGCGCTTGTCGCGGATCTGCTGGTCCATCGCGGCCTCGAAGAAGCGGATGGTGCCGCGATCCTCGGCCTTGGCGCGGTACAGCGCCAGATCCGCATGCGCGATCAGGGTGTCGGCATCGGCGCCGTCCTGCGGAAAGACGCTGACGCCCATGGTGCAGCGGACCTGGATCGGCTGGCGGTCGATCTCGATGGCGTTTTCGAGCACCGCCGACAATCGCGCGCAAATATCTTCCGCGGTCTGCGGCTCGGCACCGATGAGCGACACGATAGAGAACTCATCGCCGCCAGGCCGTGCCAGGAACGCGCCATTGCAGGCCTGCTTCAACCGCTTCGCCAATTCGACCAGCACGGCATCGCCGGTGGCCTGGCCGTACATATCGTTGACCTCCTTGAAGTGATCGATGTCGATACGAACCACCGCGAAAGAACCTTGCCCGGCCGAAGCCTCGTTGAAAACCTTCGCCAGGTGTTCGTTGAAGGCGACGCGGTTCGGCAGATCGGTGACCTGATCATGCATCGCCAGATGCAAGATGCGGGCTTCGCTGTGCTTGCGATCGGTGATGTCGGCATGGGTCGCGAGCCAGCCGCCGTTCTTCGTGGGACGATAGCGGACGTTGATGGTGCGCCCATCCGGCAATTCGCCGGTCTGGCTGGTCGGCATGCGCCCCGTCTCCGCGGCGCGCAGCTTCGCCACATATTGCTCGGTGTCGATGAACAGCGTGCCGGCGGCCTTGCGGGCGGCCAGCGTCTGCTCGACGGTGGCGCCGACGAACATCTTGTCCGGTGGAATCCGGTACATGCGGACGTAGCTGTCGTTCCACAGTTCCAGCCGGCCCTGGGCATCGAACATGCACAGCCCCTGCCCCATGCTGTTGAGCGCGGCGTCGAGCTGCATGTTGCGCTTGTTGATGCCAAGCCGGATCCGGCGATTGAACATCGCCCCGATCAGGCCGGCGGCCACCACAGCCGCAGTGAAGGCGGCAATCGCCGCCGGCAGCGCGATCGGCGACAGTAAATTCGTGTCGTCGATGATCGCGGCCTGGCGGGCCAGGTCGATCGCACCCATCGCCACGAAGTGATGCAGGCTGACCGCCAGCGTCAGCAGCAGCGACGCGGCGATCACCTTCAGCGGCGTGTCGCCGTATTGCGCCACCAGCAGCGCCGCGGCGCCGAGCAGGATGCCCAGCAAAACCGACACGAGCACCAAATCCGGATCCCAGATGATAACAGCGGGAATCCGCAGCGACGCCATGCCTACGTAATGCATGCAGGCGATGCCGGCGCCGATCATCGCGCCGCCGGTCAATGCCCCCTGCCGCGAGCCCATGAACAGTGCGATCGCGAAGCCGGCCGTTGTCATCACGGTAGCGGCAACAAGCGAGCACGCGGTGATGATCGAATCATATTGAACCGCGAAGCCCGGCGTGTAGGCCAGCATGGCGATAAAATGCGTCGCCCAAACGCCACAGCCCGTGACCATGCCGGCGGTGATCAGCCAGACGACACGCCGGCGGTCCTCGTCGATGCGCGCGCGCTGAAACAAGCTGACGGCAGCGAGGCTGGTAAGGAAGCACACGGCCGCCGCCAGCAGCACCAGCCGCCGGTCGTGCAGCGTCTCGAGGCAATTCCATACTCTCAGCATGACCGTACCAACGCGTGACGATATGTCGGGAACATAACGCAAGCGATGTTCGTAATGCTTAAAGTTGAGATTAAAACATCACACAACGCGCGTTATTCTTGAATCCCGGTGAAATCAGGCGTTGTTCGGTATCATGGTCATCGATTTGGAATGACGGTGCAACGGTATCGGACGCGGCTACCTCTGGATGACGCTGTCGGCGCTGCACGTTACCGACATCGGGAACGCGTCCGACGGACCATCCGGGGCGACCGGGCGTGCAAGCGCAAATCCGGGAACTCAGCGCCATGTTTTCCCGTCTGGCTGCCGGACAACTTTACCTTGAACTCAAGCATTCACTTCAATACGCTACCTAAAAATGTATATTTTATTATTACACCCTTAATGGAAAATGCGGGGAGGACAGACATGAAACGCGGATTGAGAAATTTCTCTGCAACGGAAATGACGGATCTGGTCGGTGGTCACAGAAAGCTGACCGTGAACGGCGAAGTGGAAACCCGAAACAGCAACGAAACGCCAAGCCTGGTGGAAGCCAGCCCCCCGGGAATCAATCCAAAAATTTTGATACTTGATGTGAAGGTGTCCACAAGCGATGCGGGCAACGATGTCATGGGATGGAAAGAGGTCGCCCCATTCGTCAAGTCGATATCCCATCGGCAATACACCGATGTGACGATTCGGACCGAGGAGAATGAGGAAACGATCGGGGTGACGGAAGTATTCTCGTGACCTGAACTGCCTGTCTCACGCCCCCGGATACGGCTCCGCCGGCATCGCGATCTGCGCACGGCGGACACGTTCGCGATGGGCGGTGTAGACGCCGCTGGCGATGATGATGGCGGCGCCGCCGAGCGTCCAGACATCCGGCACTTCGCCGAACATGAAGTAGCCGAGGATGCAGACCCATAGCAGCTGACTGTAGGAGAACGGCGCCAGCACCGAGGCGTCGGCGTAGCGGAACGCCCGCACCACGATCCAGTGGCCGGTAGTCGACGATACACCGATGGCGACGCCGATGCCGACTTCGCGCCAGCCCGGCATCACCCAGACCAGCGGCACCACCGCCGAGAGGATGAGGAAACCGACCAGCGCGGAAAACGCCATGGTGGTGATGGCGCTGTCGTGGCCGGTGATGCGCCGGGTCAGCACCAGCGTGCAGGCCCAGCCCAGCGCGGAGAGGATCGGCAGGATCGCCGCAGCCTGGAACGTGGCGGTCCCCGGCCGCACGATCACCAGCACGCCAATCAGCCCGATGATGGTCGCGGCCCAGCGCCGCATGCCGACCCGTTCGCCGAGGAAGACGATCGACAGACCGGTGACGAACACCGGCGCCACGAAGGCGGTCGAGGTCGCCTCCGCGATCGGTAGGTAGCGCAGGGCGAAGATGAAGAAGATCGACGACGACAGCATGGCGATGCCGCGCAGCACCTGAACGCCCGGCCGCGTCGAACGCATCGGATTCGGCGACGACATCAGCACCACCGGCGCCATGATCAGCACGAACACGGCGAAGCGCAGCCAGGCGATCTCCAGCGCCGGCAGGTCGCGCGACAGGTATTTTGCCATGGCATCCGACGACGCCAGGAAGATGGTGGAGCTCATGATCATCGCAATACCGCGGAACGGCCGGTCGGTATGGCGATGCGCCAGCGTGGCGGCAGCAAGCTTCGGCGGCGGAAAATGGCTTGTCACGAGCAGGGACCGATGTGCTGGCAATGACGCCCACACAGGTGCGCGCGAGCCGAATCAAGGACACTCAGCACAAAACGACGATCACGATCACGCGACAAGTGCCGATATCAGGACACGGATATGCACGCGCCGATGAAAGCGGGACGCTGCCGCTGCCGATACCCAGATGTCGTCATGCAATGCAGCAAAACGCCCCGCGCGATCACAGCATCGGCAGGCTGGAAGGTTCGCGTCCCAGCGGAAGCGCCCGGTCGATATCAGCCAGATCGCTCTCGCCGAGGGTCAGCGCCCCCGCCGCGGCATTGTCGGCGGCATGGGCTGCCGATGACGCCTTTGGAATCGCGAATACCGATGGCCGTCGCGTCAGGAAAGCGAGCGCGACCTGTCGCGGCGTGGCCTGGTGCGCATCGGCGATCCGCTGCAGCAGGTGGCCGGCCTGCGAGCGCGGCGCCGGAAAATCGTTATGGCCGAACGGCGAATAGGCCACCACGGCGACCCCGTGCTTCTCGCACCAGGGAATGACGCGGTGCTCGATCGCGCGCTCCTGCAGGTGGTAGAGCACCTGATTACACGCGATGGCGCCCTTGCCAGCGACTTTCAGCAAGGCGCCGAGATCGTCCGCATCGAAATTGCTGACACCCCACGACCGGATCTTGCCGGCGCTCTTCAGTTCCTCGAAAGCGGCGACGGTATCGGCCAGCGGCGTCTGGCCGCGCCAGTGCAGCAGGTAGCCATCGAGACGGTCGGTGTTGAGCCGCTTCAGCGAACGCTCGCACGCCGCAATGGTGCCACGCCGCGAGGCGTTGCTCGGCAACACCTTCGAGACCAGGAACACCTCGTCGCGCCGCCCGGCGATGGCGTCGGCAACCACGGGTTCCGCATCGCCATACATCTCGGCGGTATCGATGTGGGTCATGCCGAGATCGAGGCCGCGGCACAGCGCCGCCACTGCCGCGGCACGGTCGCCATGGTCGATGTACCAGGTGCCCTGCCCGATCACGGACACGTCCGGCCCATGGGCGCCAAATGTCTGCTGCCGCACGATCGTCCCTGCTCCGCGGCGCTGCCGGTGTTCGGCGGCGGGGGTCAGCTTCTAGCCGATTTTTCCATGGATGTCGCGGCAAGCGATCCCTGTCTAACCCTCGTCATTCCGGGTCGGATGCCAGACGGCGGCGCAGCCGGCTGGCATCCGAACCCGGAATCCGGAAATGTTCATCATGTCGGGATTCCGGGTTCGCGCCCGCCCAGAGGCGTGCACGCCCCGGAATGACGGTGGCAGCGATAGCCAGTTCGATCTCAGTGGCTGATCATCCACGGCCTTGCCGTCGGAAAACTCTTCGCGCCACTCTTGCTCTGCTTGATCAGCCGCGACGGCTTTGTCGAGCAGCAGCCGCAGCCGGCGCCATGCGAAGCCTTGTATTCGGCCACGGTCTTCGGTGCGTTGGAACTACGCTCGTTGGTGGCGTGGGCCTTGCGCTTGTCGGAAGACATGCAAAAGAACGCCGGCGCAGTGAGGATCACGCGCGGCGCCTCGGTGTCGCACCGCGGGCAATCATGCGGCTCGTCGCATTCCGCCATCGGCCGCATCTCGGTGAACGGGCCGCAATCGTTGCAAAGATATTCGTAAACCGGCATGGGTTTCTTTCAGATCGTTCGCATCATTGAAAATAAAAAGAGGCTGCGGAACGGTGACAAAATTTGTCCCGCAGCCCAAGGTCCGGCGTTACTTGTCCTGCGACAGCGGCATCTGGATGTCGCCGGTGATGTGCTTGATCGGCCCCAGCGAGGACGGGTTGATGTCGAAGTCGAAGATTTCCGTCGGCAGCCACAGCGTGGCGCAGGCGTTGGGCACGTCGACCACGCCGGAGATATGGCCCTGGCACGGCGCGGTGCCGAGGATCGAATAGGCCTGGGCGCCGGAATAGCCGAACTTCTTCAGATACTCGATCGCATTCAGACAGGCCTGGCGATAGGCGATGTGAACGTCGAGGTAATGCTGCTTGCCCTGCTCGTCGACGGAGATGCCTTCGAAGATCAGATAGTCCTTATAGTTCGGCGTCATCGGCGACGGCTTGAAGACGGGATTCTTGATGCCGTATTTGGCCACGCCGTCCTTGATGACATCGACCTTGATGTGCAGCCAGCCGGCCATTTCGATGGCGCCGCAGAAGGTGATCTCGCCGTCGCCCTGGCTGAAATGCAGATCGCCCATGGAGAGACCGCCGCCGGGTACATAGACCGGGAAGTACACTTTCGAACCGCGCGAGAGATCCTTGATGTCGCAATTGCCGCCATGTTCGCGCGGCGGCACGGTGCGCGCGCCTTCGGCGGCGGCCTTCTCTTTCGCTTCGCCTTTCAGCCGGCCCATATGCGCGGTCGGGCCGAACGGCGGATTGGCGAGGCCGGGCACGCGGGTCGGATTGGTCGCGATCAATGCGGTCTCACGCTCGTTCCAGGTCGCCAGCAATTTCGGATCCGGCAGGCAGCCGATCAGGCCGGGATGAATCAGGCCGGCAAAATTCACGCCCGGAATGTGCCGGGACGAGGTGTACATGCCCTTGAAGTCCCAGATCGACTTCTGCGCCAGCGGGAAATGATCGGTGAGGAAGCCGCCGCCGTTCTGCTTGGAGAAGAAGCCGTTGAAGCCCCACAGCGAATCTTTCATCGGGCCGACATCGAGCAGGTCGACCACCAGCAGATCGCCGGGCTCGGCGCCCTTGACGCCGATCGGGCCGGACAGGAAGTGCACGATCGACAGATCGATATCGCGGACGTCATCGGCGGAATCGTTGTTCTTGATGAAGCCGCCGGTCCAGTCATAGGTCTCGACGATGAAGTCATCGCCCGGATTGACCCAGGCCACCATGGGAATGTCGGAATGCCAGCGGTTGTGAATCATGTCGTTGTCGTAGGCCGATTGCGTGAGATCGACCTTGATCAGTGTCTCTGGCATCAAATGCTCCCTGGGTTACAAGTCTTGGTTACGAGTGGTGGTGGTCAAACCGACAGATATTTGGCGATCTGCGCCGCATCGATGCCGTCGCGCGCCTCGTCGCGAACGATCTCGCCGTTCTCGATCACCAGCACGCGGTCGGCGACATCGAGCGCGAAGCTCAGCACCTGTTCGGAGACGATGATCGACAAGCCCTTGGTGTCGCGGATCCGCTTCAGCGTCCGCGCCATTTCCTTGATGATCGAAGGCTGGATACCCTCCGTGGGCTCGTCGAGCAGCAGCACTTTCGGCTTGGTGGCGAGTGCACGCGCGATGGCAAGCTGCTGCTGCTGGCCGCCGGAAAGATTGCCGCCGCGGCGGCCCTTCATCTCCAGCAGCACCGGAAACAGCTCGTAGAGATCGCCGGGCACTTCCTTGTCGCCGGAGACCACTAGGCCGGTCTCGATATTTTCCTTCACCGTCATGTGCGAAAAGATCATGCGGCCCTGCGGCACGTAAGCCAGGCCCTTGGCGACGCGCTCGTAGCTCTTCAGCCCATTGATCTCCGCGCCTTCCATGGTCACCGAGCCGCTCTTGGTCGGCACGATTCCCATCAGCGATTTCATCAGCGTGGTCTTGCCCATGCCGTTGCGGCCCATGATCGCCACGATCTCGTTGGGCGCCACGGCAACGTTGAGTCCGTGCAGCACCTCGCTCTGGCCGTAGGCAACATGGAGATCGGAGATAGCCAGCATGATGATGGTCCTTCAGTGCGCGCGATGGACTAGTGGCCGAGATAGACTTCGATGACTTTCGGGTCGTTCTTGACCTTCTCCATCGTGCCCTCCGACAGGATCTGGCCCTGGTGCAGCACCGTGACCTTGTGGGCGATGTCCTCGACGAATTTCATGTCGTGCTCGATCACCAGCACCGAACGGTTCTTGATGATGCGGTTCAGGAGTTCGGCCGTCTTGACGCGCTCGCTGACGCTCATGCCGGCGACCGGCTCGTCGAGCATCAAGAGATCCGGGTCCTGAATCAGCAGCATGCCGATCTCCAGCCACTGCTTCTGGCCGTGGCTGAGCAGCTCGGCGCTCATATTGAGGCGATCCTTCAGGAAGATCATCTCGGCGACTTCCTCGACGCGATCACGCACCACGGCGTCGCGCTTGAAGGTCAGCGCGCCGAACACGCTGCGGCCGCGCGGAAAGGAGATTTCCAGGTTCTCGAATACGGTGAGATCATCGTAGATCGACGGTGTCTGGAACTTGCGGCCGACGCCGGCCTGCACGATCTGGTTCTCCTTCATCTTCGTGAGGTCCTTGTCACGAAAATGAATCGCGCCCGACGTCGCCTTGGTCTTGCCGCAGATCAGATCGAGCACCG
>JAQGKA010000480.1 GCA_028290355.1 Tardiphaga sp.
TGCTGACCTCGGCTGCCGCCGCCGTCATGCTCAACCGGAAATCCGCTTTGGCCAAACCCTCACAGCCCGGCACCGCCGTCAATTTCGAATTGCCGGCCGGCGCCGTCGATTGCCACACCCATATCCATGGCGATCCGGAAAAATTCCCGATGTTCGCGGGGCGGGTCTACACGCCGGAAGCCGCTTCGCCCGAAGAGATGGCGGCGTTGCACAAGGCGCTCGGCATCCAGCGCGTCGTCATCGTCACGCCGAGCGTCTACGGCACCGACAATGCGGCGACCCTGTTCGGCATCAAGGCACGCGGCGCCGATGCGCGCGGCGTCGCGGTGATCGATGACAAGACGAGCGACGCTCAGCTCGACGCCATGAACGAAGCCGGCATCCGCGGCATTCGCGTCAACCTCGCCACCGTCGGCACCAGCGATCCGGCGGTCGCACGATCGCGCGTGCAGTCGGCCATCGATCGTATCAAGGCCCGCGGCTGGCACCTGCAGATCTACACCGACCTGCCGCTGGTCGCCGCGATCAAGGACCTCGCCGCTGCATCGCCGGTGCCGCTGGTGTTCGATCATTTCGGCGGCGCGCGGGCCGCGCTCGGCGTCGAGCAGCCCGGCTTCGCCGACCTGGTCGAGCTGGTGAAATCCGGCAAGGCCTATGTCAAGATCTCCGGCGCTTACCGCGCCTCCACGCTGGGGCCCGACTACAGCGACGTCGTGCCGTTGGCGAAGGCTCTGATTGCCGCTAATCCCGATCGTATCGTCTGGGGCACCGACTGGCCGCACCCGGATTCGGTGACGCCTGCCGGCAAGAAACCCACCGATCTCACGCCGCTGCTGCAGATCGACGATGGCCGCCTGCTCAACCAGCTCGCGGTCTGGGCGCCGGATGCGGCGACCCGCAGGAAGATTTTGCTCGAGAATCCCGCGCGGCTGTACGGCTTTGCGTAGGGGGCGCCTTTTCTTCCCTTCTCCCCTTGTGGGAGAAGGTGGCGCGGACGAAGTCCGCGACGGATGAGGGGGTAGGCGGAGCGCAACACTACCCCTCACCCGTCCGCGCTGTCGCGCGGCCACCCTCTCCCACAAGGGGAGAGGGAAGGAAGAGCGATACTCACACCTCCGGAAAGCCCCGCAGCAGATACGTCCGCAGCCCGTGCAGCAGGCTGTTCAAGATCAGCCCCAGCATCGAGATCGTGATCAGCGGCACGAACATGTCCACGGTCTGGAAGGTGCGCGCGGCCTGCACCAGCATGTGGCCGAGGCCGTCGGTGGAGGTGATCATCTCGGCGAGAAACACCACGATGCAGGAGATCACCAGGCCGATGCGGCAGCCGGTGAGGATCGACGGCATCGCCGCCGGCAGCACCACCTTGAACAGGATTTGCGCGCGCGGCGTACCCGCGGCCATCGCCGACCAGATCAGCTTCTGCTCGACCATCGAGGCGCCGTAATAGGTCGAGAGCAGGATCGGAAACAAAGCATCGGCGGCGACCAGTGTGATTTTTGACGCGTGGTCGAAGCCGAGAATCAGTAGCAACGCCGGATACAGCGCCACCTTCGGGATCGGCGCCAATACGCGCACCACCGGCTTCACTACCGCGTTGATCGCCGGGCTAATCGCTGCAGCCAGACCAATGACGACGCCGAGCACCACCGCGATCGCAAATCCTGCGAACAGCCGAAACAGCGTCGCGGCGATCTCATGCAGGAAATCGCTGGTGAAGAGCTGCTGCCCCAGACGAAGAAACACCGCGCCCGGCGGCGGCAACAATGTCACGGGCGCGTAGCCGAAGCTGATCAGCGATTGCCACAGCGCGATGAATAGTGCGATCGGGGTAATGCCCAGCAGGGCCTTGTTGACGGTTGCGCTCATGAGAAGCTCAGGGGAATGTCGTGCTGCGGCTTCGACCAACGCACTAGCGAGCCGCGCAGTTTCTCGAAGGCGGCATCGAGGAAGATGCCGAGCGCGCCGATGATCATGATCATCGCGAACACCGTATCGTACTGCGCCATGTCGAGCGCATTGAACAGGATGTTTCCAGCACCAGACTGCCGCGCGATCATCTCGGAGGTCACCATGGTGATCAGCGCCAGCACCAGGCCGGTGCGGCATCCCGTGAGAATTTCCGGTAGTGCCGCGGGGAGCACGATGCGAAACATTCGTTGCGCCGACGACAGGCCCATCGCCGCACCCGACCACAGCATCTTCTCTTCCACCGCCTTGCCGCCCTGGAAGCTGTGATAGATGATCGGCAGGCTAACGCCGAGGAAGATCACCAGCGTCTTGGAGACATCGCCGACGCCGAGCCACAGCATGATGATCGGCATCAGGGCCGCCTTCGGCACCGGATAGATCACCATCAAGAGCGGATTGAAGAACGACGCGACGCCCTTGATGCGGCCCATCAGCAATCCCAGCGGGATCGCGAACACGACCGCGAGGCTGAGGCCGATCGCCATGCGGCGGATCGAGGCACCGATATTGACCAGCGATTCCTTGTCGCCGAGGATTGACGGCACCGCACGGATTGCCTCCAGCGCGGTCGGAAAGCTTTCCGTGTTGAGCAGCAATGACGCCACCTGCCAGGCGCACAACAGGCCGATGCAGGCGAGCAGCGGCGCCGATTTCTGCAGCAGCGCGCGCGGCGTGATCATGCGTGGATCTCGTCTTCGCCGGTGTCGTCGATCAGCTTCTCGATATCGACGACGTATTTCTGGTAGCGCGCATCGAGCAGCAGCTCGGCGCGTTTGCGCGGTCGCGGCAGGTCGATATCGACCACCACCTTGATGCGGCCCGGCGAGCGCGTCATCACCACCACCTTGTCGGACAGGAAGACCGCTTCCTCGACCGAATGGGTGACGAACAGAACCGTCTTGCGGTCGCGCTCCCAGATGTTGAGCAGATCGTTCTGCAGCCGGGTGCGGGTATGCGCATCGAGCGCGCCGAACGGCTCGTCCATCAGGAGAACCGCGGGATTGTAGGCCAGCGTGCGCGCGATCGCGACGCGCTGCTTCATGCCGCCGGAGAGTTCTTTCGGATAGAAATTCTCGTAGCCCTTGAGCCCGACCATTTCGAGCAGCTTGCGGCTCTTGGCTTCCGCCTCGGAGTGCTTCACGCCCTGCTGGCGCAGGCCGTACATCACATTGCCGAGTACGTTCTTCCAGGGAAACAGCGCGAACTCCTGAAACACCGGACCGCGATCCGGACCGGGTCCCGTGATCGCCTTGCCCTTGACCCTGGCGACGCCATCGCTTGGGCTGACAAAGCCGCCGACGATATAAAGCAGCGTGGACTTGCCGCAGCCGGACGGGCCGAGGATCGAAACGAAGGCGCCGTCGTCGATGGTCAGCGAGATATCCGACAGCGCCAGATGGCTTTGCCGGCCGGAGGTCTGAAATCTTTGCGAGACGCGATCGATGTGGATCATCGCCGACGCCGGCTTGCCGGACAGCGGTTCTGACTCGGCGAGAGCGTCCGAACGCAATGTCACCACCTTCATTCCCGGTCCTTCATTGGCCATGAACGCATTGCAACCACGACGGCTCGATCGAGTCCATCCTGCTCACCCCCGAAGCATAGCGGCAAACCGCAATTGTTTTAAGCTTCAAATTTATGCGGGGACCGCCTTTTTGCTAGTCAGCGCCCTGCCGCAGTTTTGCCGCAAGAACCCCGCACGCGTTTTTCAGGTCTTGGGGCGGAAATAAGGCTCGACCGGACCGGTCAATTTGATCATCAGCGGGTTGCCGAACCGGTCCTTGGCCGCGCCGGCGGGCACCTTCACCCAGCCTTCGCTGACGCAATATTCTTCGACATTGGTCTTTTCGGCGCCTTTGAAGCGAATCCCGACATCGCGCTGCAGCACTTCGGCATTATAAAAGGGGCTGCGCGGATCGGTGGAGAGACGATCGGGCAATTCGGTGATCGCGTCGTTGTTGTCAGTCATAGCAGCGCCTCGATTTCTTCTTTTAACGATTCAGGTTTGGTGGTCGGCGCATACCGCGCGACGACCCGGCCGGAACGGTCGATCAGGAACTTGGTGAAATTCCATTTGATCGCCGAACCCAGCAATCCCGACTTTTCAGATTTCAGGAAATTATACAATGGATGTGCGTTGTTTCCATTGACGTCGATCTTCTCGAACATTGGGAAGGTAACGCTGTAATTGGTCTCGCAGAAGGCTTCGATCTGCCGGGAATCGCCAGGCTCCTGGCCGCCGAACTGGTTGCACGGGAAGCCGAGCACCGCAAAGCCCTTAGACGCCAGCGCTTCCTGCAGTTCTTCGAGTCCCTTGTATTGCGGGGTAAATCCGCAGGCGCTGGCGGTGTTGACGATCAGCAGCACCTTGCCCTCGAACTGCTTCAGCGAGATATCCTCGCCAGCCAGCGTTTTCGCCGAGAAATCGTAGATGCCTGCCATGGCTGTTGCCTCGCTTGCGATCACGCCGTGACCGGATCGATCGGCGACACCGGCGTGCCGCCGAGTTCGATCGCCTCGCCCGCCAGCATGCAGAGATCCTCGCGGTAGCGGCCGGAGACGATCTGTACGCCGGTCGGCGTGCG
>JAQGKA010000525.1 GCA_028290355.1 Tardiphaga sp.
AGCATGCGGCTGATCTTGGTGATGTCGCCGAGCATCGCGTTCCCCAGCGCGGCGTCGCCGACGCGTTCGGCGCGCAGCCGCAGGCGCGTGAGCGGCGTTCGGAGGTCATGGCTGATCGCTGCGAGCATACGGCTGCGGTCGTCGAGGAGGGCTCGGATTCGTGTCCGCATCTCGTTGATGGCATCAGCCACTTGCGTGATCTCGCGCGGGCCCTTGCGGCTGATGGCCGGATCGACCTTCGGTGAGCGGCCGAACGAATGCGCGGCCTGGGCCACGGCGGCCAGCGGCGCGATGATCCAGCGGATCGCATAGATCGACAGTAGCAGGGCGAAGATCATGACGATCGTCAGCACGAGGGCTGTCGGCGTCAGAAAGTAACGCCAGACGCTCATGCCTGCCACCGCCTCGAAGACGAGGGCCTGTGTTGCGTCGAGTCTCACCGCGATCTGGTGTCGCGGGCCGGCGGGATATCGCAGCCCCTCGAGGACGTCGATTCCCGGCTCCGCACTCAATCTCAGGACGATGAAGGAGGATGACATCGGCACGGGGGCATCGCTCGACGAAGATATGAGATCGGATATCGCGACGCGGCTGACCTTGAAACCAGCGTTGCGGGCGCTGGCGATCACGATGTCGGCTTCGGCCGGATTAGCGGCTCCGCGAACCAGCTTGGTCACGTCGGAGATGCGGGCCGCGACCGAGCCCGGGCTCTGCCCCGGCAATGTCATGCCGAAGGCGAAGACAACGATCGCCAGGGTGAAAATGATGCCGAGCAGGACCGAGACGGCGACGATGCCTGTAATCTGTCCGGTCATGCTGCGCGGGACCAGACGGCCAAGCACGCCCATCACGCCTGCTCCACATCGGGCGTAAAGACATAGCCGCCCAGACGCACCGTCTTGATGAAGCTGGGATCGCGGGGATCGGTCTCGATCTTCTGCCGGATGCGGCTGATATGAACGTCGATGCTGCGTTCGATCGGGCCTGCGAGCCGGCCGTGCGTCAGTTCGATCAGTTGCTCTCGCGTCAGGATCTGTCCGGGATGGCGGCAGAACGCCAGTAGCAAATCGAATTCGACGCTGGTCAACGCGATCCTGACGCCCTCGGGATCATGAAGCTCGCGCGAGGCGGGATCGATCTGCCAGCCGGCAAAGCAAAGCCGCCGCTTACGCTGTCGTGCCGCCCCCGGCACGCTGTCGGCGCGGCGCAGGATGGTGCGGATGCGGGCGACGAGCTCGCGCGAATTGAAGGGCTTTGCAACATAGTCGTCGGCGCCGATCTCCAGCCCGAGAATGCGGTCGATGTCCTCGTCGCGCGCGGTGACCATGATGATGGGGATCGAGGAATTCGCGCGGAGCCTGCGGCAGATGCTAAGGCCATCCTCGTCCGGCAGCATGATGTCGAGAATGACGAGGTCGATGCTGCGCTGCTTGAGCACCGCATCCATCTCCGCTGCGGAGCTGACGAAGCAGGGTTCAAAGCCGCTCTCCCGCAGCATGTCGGTCAGCATGCGGGCGATCTCGACATCATCCTCGACGCAGAGAATCCGCGCTTTCGCGACGGGCGGAGCAGGGAGCAAAGAAGACATGGTGTCCGTTACGTCGGGCATTCGGCGAATTTAAGGGCAGTTGATGTCCAGGAGCACCGCCGCAAGTATAAAGTTTTATTAAGTGCCGGGTCTCAGCGACGCGTCAGGGGCTGCTTCAGTAGAAACTTCTCTTAACATGACTTAATCTGCGCGAGCCCGCCGTCGGGCTATCCTGCCGGCGTGATTCACCGGGGAATTCCATGCGGAAGATTCTGTTCGCGCTCATCATCTTCGCCTTGCCGCAGCTGATAGATGTGCAGGGATGACCGGGCCGGACGTCCTGGCGGAACGATCCATGGGAAAGATCGCGTGGTTCGCCGTCGCAGGAATCGCCATGCTGGCATTGCCGGGTTGCGCGAGCGCGCCGATGACCCGCGGCGAGTCGCTCGCCTCCTATGACAACATGGCACCATCCGATGGCGCTCTGACGAAGTCACTCATCCGCGTCAGCCGCGACGACATTCTTGCGGCAAAGTCGGTTCGGATCGTGCCGACGACATTTCCGGAAATGGCCGCGGCGACGATTCCCGTGAAGCAGCGCATTCTCGTCGCCAATGCGGTCGATCGGTCGCTATGCGCGGGGCTGAGCGACCGGTTCGAGGTCGTGGGCAACGGCGCGCCGGCGGATTTGACGGTTCACGCCGTCATCACCCATGCCGATGCAACAGACGAAGTTGCCGCGGGCACATCGAAAGTCGTTTCGATCATACCGGCGGCCCTCAGCCTTGGCGTACCGGTCCCGGTGCCGCGCATTCCGATCGGACTGGGCAGCCTGACACTCGAGGCAGAGGCGATCGACAGGACCGGCAGGCAGCAAGCCGCCATGATCTGGGCGCGCGGCGCCGACTCGTTTACGAGCTCGCCGAGGGTCTCGACATCGGGCGATGCCTATGAGCTTGGGACGACGTTCGGCGGCGACTTCAGCCGATTGTTGGTGACCGGCAGCACGCCATTCGGGAAGCTGCCGGAATTGCCGTCGCTGGAGAAGATCGGATCCTCGCTCGGCGGAAAGCCGAAATACGTGGCGTGCTCGGCCTTCGGCAAGGCGCTGGGTCTGGCCGGCTTGGTCGCGGGCCGCGTTGGGGCGCCGCCGGAATGGACGGACGACGGAGCTGCGGCGACGCCGACCCCCGTGAACAGCAGCGCCCACGGCGCTACGCCGCCGGCATCTTCTCCCGCCGCGCCGGCTCGATCAGCTCCGGCCGCGGGCCGCTGAGGCGCTTGTGCATGTGGACCATGAAGGCCATGCCGAACAGCGGCGTGGCCAGATTGACGATCGGGATCGAGACGAAGGCGGCGATCACCAGGCCCGCGGTGAAGACGGTCATGCCATGCTGCTTGCGCATCGCCTTGGCTTCGGCAGGGGTGCGAAACCGCATGGCGGCGAGTTCAAAATATTCCCGGCCGAGTAGCCACGCGGTCGCGATGAAGAACGCAATGAAGCCGGCGCCGGCAAGGAACACGAACGGCAGCGCGATCAGATAGACCAGGATGGTCAGCAGCGCGGTTTTGACGCCTTCGGTCATCGCCAGCCCGAACGGCAGTGCGGTGCCGACGCGCTCGGCGGGATAGTGCTCGCGCTCGACGATATCGGCGACGTCATCGACGAACACGCTGGCGACTAGCGAAGTGATCGCCGGCATTAGGAAAACCGCGCCGAACACCACGCCAAGGCTGGCGGCGATCGAGAGGATCCAGGCCAGAATATCCAGCGCGGTATGAAAGCCAGGTCCCAGCATGGATTCGGCCCAGACCTCGCCCGAAGTGGCGAACCAGCTCAATAGTCGTTGAAGTCCGGTCGCCAGCACCACGATCAGTACCAGCGCCAAGCCAATCGACCTCCACAGGATGCTGCGCATCGGCGGCGACAGGATCTGCGAGAGCGCCTTCACGGCGGCGTTGAGCATGCGGTTTCCTCTAAGAATTCTCCGCAGAGGTAAAGTCGCCCCGACATTTCGGCAAGCGTTTCGACAGTGGCGCGGAGCCCCGGTGCGGCGACTTCAGTCGGCGAAGCCGAGAACCGTTTCCAGCAATTTGGGAAACCGCGCATTGATGTCATCCACGCGGACGACATTGCGGTGCTCGACGCCCCGCTTCGAGGTCTGGATCAGTCCTGAATCCCGCAAGATGCGGAAATGATGAGACAATGTCGATTTGGCCATGCCCGGAAACGGCGTCGCTTCGGTACACGACATGCAGGAGTCGTTGCCGAGCAGGCTCTTGACGATGCGCAGCCGCATGGGATCGGCGAGGGCGCTGAGCACGCCCGCCAGCGTGATGTCGTCCTTCGAGGGGTGAACCAGCTGAACCATCGAAATAATATAGGGCGGCCCTTGAATTGGTTCAATAGTTCATTATTACTGAACAATGGAACGATGGCGTTCCACCATCAACGAGAATGATCATGTCCAAGAGATTCGAAGGTAAAGTCGCACTCGTCACCGGCGCGTCCAAAGGCATCGGCGCCGAGATCGCCCGGCGCCTCGCGGCGGAAGGCGCCGCCGTGGCCGTCAATTACAGCGCCAGCAAGGCCGGCGCCGACAAGGTAGTCGCTGAGATCACTGCCAAGGGCGGCAAGGCAGTCGCCGTGCACGGCAATCTGACCGACGCCAAAAATGTCCAGAGCGTCGTGGCCGACACGGTCAAGGCGCTCGGCCCGATCGATGTTCTCGTCAACAATGCCGGCGTCTATGAGTTCGCGCCGCTCGACGGCATCACCGCCGAGCACTTCCACAAGCATTTCGATCTTAATGTTCTCGGCTTGCTGCTGGTGTCGCAGGAAGTCGCGCGGCATTTCAACCCGAACGGCGGCAGCATCGTCAATATCAGCTCCGGCGTCTCGACGATCGCGCCGCCGAATGCCTCCGTCTATACCGCGACCAAAGCCTCCGTCGATGCGATCACCGTGTCGCTGTCAAAGGAGCTGGCGCCGCGCAAGATCCGCGTCAATGCTGTCAATCCCGGCATGATCGCTACCGAAGGCGTCGTCTCGGCCGGCCTGCACGAAGGCGAGATGCGCACCTGGATCGAATCCGTCACACCGCTTGCCCGCATCGGCACCGTGGAGGAAATCGCCGCCGCCGTTGCGTTCTTCGCATCCGATGAAGCGTCCTACATCACCGGCGAGACGCTGCATGTCACCGGCGGATTCCGATAGGCCTGCGTAAGAGCTACGCTACGAGATCCCGGCGATTGACGCCGGGATCTCATCCCTTCGTCTTAGCGATGATGGTATTTGGCCTGCAACGTCGTCTCCCTCCGCACTGCAACATCGACTTGTCTGGACGGCAGGCGCGAATGCAGTAGTCTGCCGAAAAATAAAACGTCAGGGGAGGAAGACCATCGTGCCATTTAAGACTACGCGTCCGCTTGCATTCACCGTCGCCGCCATCGGCCTGTTCTACGGCGCAGCACCCGCGCTGGCGCAGGAGAAGATAACCGTCTGGTTTTCCAAGGGGTTTTACCGGTCCGAGGACGACGCGCTGATCGAGACCATCAAGAAGTTCGAGGCCAAGACCGGCATCAAGGTCGAACTCTCGCAATATGCCATCCAGGACATGATCCCGAAGACCGTGGCGGCGCTGGATTCCGGCACGCCGCCGGATGTGGCCTATGCCGACACCTATGATGTGCAGGCGTCCGGCAAATGGGCGTTCGAGGGCAAGCTCGAGGATCTCACCGACATCCTGACGCCGATCAAGGGCAACTTCGCGGCGAACACGATCGAAACCGCCTATCTGATGAACGGTCAGACCAAGAAGAAGGCCTATTACGGCTTTCCGCTGAAGCAGCAGTCCATGCACGTGGAAATCTGGAGCGACATGCTGGAGCAGGCCGGCTTCAAGATCAGCGACATCCCCACCGACTGGAAGGGCTACTGGTCGTTCTGGTGCGATAAGGTGCAGCCGGCCTACCGCAAGGCCAGCGGGTCGCGCGCTTACGGCGTCGGCCAGCCGATGGGGGTGGAATCCACCGACTCCTTCCAGTCGTTCTATACCTTCATGGACGCCTACAACGTCAAGCTGGTGGATGATGACGGCAAGCTGCTGGTGGACGATCCCAAGGTGCGGGAGGGCTTGATCGGCGCGCTCAGGGATTACACCGACACCTATATCAAGGGCTGCACGCCGCCATCCTCCACCACGTGGAAGGACCCGGACAACAACGTCGCCTTCCACAACAAGACGACGGTGATGACCCATAACTTCACCATCTCGATCGCGGCAAAATGGTTCGAGGACTCGCAGAACCAGGCGCTGACGCCGGAGCAGCGCGCCGCCGGCAAGAAGGCCTACGAGGAAACCATCGTCACCGCCTCGTTCCCCAACAAGCCGGACGGCACGCCGATCAAGTATCGCTCCGACGTCAAGACCGGGATGATCTTCAGCCAGTCCAAGAACAAGGCCG
>JAQGKA010000540.1 GCA_028290355.1 Tardiphaga sp.
TCAGCGTGGTGCAGTGGCTGCGCTTCGGCAGCGGCAATGTGGCGATGCGCATCATCGCCAGCTCGCCGCGCGAGGAATGGCCGAAGGCGTTCCCGCGTTTCCGCGCCGTGCGCGACGGCATCCAGCCACGCTGAAGCCGGCCATCAGTTGCGTCGGGCGAGAATCGCGACGTTGTTGATGGTTTCGACGGGACGAAAATCCTTGAGCTGATCCGCCACGTCGGGATGCGCCGCGAGCCAGCCGCTCCAGGTGCCGGTGAGGTCGTCCACCAGCACCACCGTCGGCGGGTTTTTCCGGATATCCGCGGCCAGCATCGCGCGCTCCCGGTCCGCATGGGCATCCAGCACAGCATCGCGCTTGGAACCGAGTGTCCCATTACGGCGCATGTATTCCAGATAGGCCGCGACCCAAAGGCCCTGCTGCCGCGACACCCAGGTGCCGCCCACCGCGCGCACCAGGGGATGGCCGAGACCAGGCTCGCCCGTGATGGCCAGAATGACCGGGTGCGGCCCGAGGCGCGCCACCGAATCCTGCAGCGGCCGCGCATCGAAGGCGATGTCGAACCACAGCATCGAGCGGGCAACCAACGTCACCAGCAGCACGATCGCGCCGGTGCCGAGCATGCGGTCGGTCCGGGCCCGCGGCGCATGCGAGGTGAGTACATAGCCAAGGCCGAACAGCGCCAGCGCGATCATCGGAAGGGAATGATACGGCCAGCCCTTGCGCTGCAGAAAGAACACCACGGCGAAGCCGGACGAAGTCGCCAGCAGCAGCACCAGCGTGGCGTCGATCCCGCTGCGCCGTTTCAGCAGATACGCCGCCAGCATCGCGATAAGCCACAGCGATACCGCAGGCTTTTCGAGCAATGCGAGAGGCGAAATTCCGACGGGGATGTAGACGTCGCGGACCAGCGGCCCGATCACCGTGAAAAATTCTGGAAAGAGCACGATGACGCCGGCGAGGTAGAGGCCGACGGCCGCCGCCGCGATCACATTTTCCGGTTTGAACAAGACGCGCCATGACCGCGTGTAAATCGCCAGCGCGGCCACGCCGCATAGCAGGCCAATGGCGAAATGCGGCTTGAACGACAGCGCGACGCCGGCGCCGATGCCGGCCACGACCACCGCCCACAGCGGTGGCACCCCGCGGTTGATCCTGACGGCCATCACCGCCAGCATCGGCAGCAGCGCGATCAACGCGATGTGTTCGCGCTGGCCAAAGGCCTGCGTCGGCAGGATGGCGAGGATGGCAAACGCCAGCAGCATCAGCGGCCAGCCTTGAACGCCATTCAGCACCGCCGAATTTCTCAGGATCCGCGAGACGATGGCGAGCGAGACAAAAATCGCGGCGAACACCAGACCATCGGTGACGATCTCCGCGGGCAGGCCGAGCGCGCGCGCAACAACGATGCCGGGGATGTAGACCAGCGCCGCCATCGGCGGATTGGTCTCGATCACATCGACATAGAGCCGCTGGCCATCGAGCACGCGTTCGCCCACGGTGAGCAGCCAGCTGACATCGGTATTGGCGGCGAGCACATGGCGCAGCAGGATTGCCACCACGAACAGGGCGACCATCGCGAGCCATGGCAATAACGCGCTCGTCTTGCTTGTTGCCAGGCTTTGCGGCGCGAGCCGTGGTCCGGCGTCGAGTGGTATCGTCATGGCGCGGCCCGCCGCAAAATGTCGATTCCGTGAACGGTTTGCGCCAGCACATAGGGTTTGAGCAGTGCGTTCAGCTCCGGATCGGCCTGCGCCCAGGCGCCCCAGTCGCTGTTATCGTTGTCGATCAGCACCACATCCGGCGGCTGCTTCCTGAAATCCTCCACCAGCCCGGCGCGTTCACGCGCGACATAAGTGTCGAGCCGCGCCGACGTTGCCGCGTCGAAGGTGTTGTCCAGGCGGGCGCGGCGAACGATTTCGCGAATCAGCAGCGCTTCCTGACGCGACACCCAGGTGCCCTGCAACGTCCGCACCATCGGATGGCCGATGGTCGCCGCGCCGCTCAGCATCAGGATCTTCGGATGCGGCCCTAGCCGCGCGATGACCTTCTCGATGTCGCGGACATCGACGCTGGCGTTGAACCAGAGGCAGCCGTTGACGAAGATCACGGCCGCAACGATAGATGCGACGACGCGCCATTGCCGCCACCGCGGCGCTTCGCGATCCATCGTCGCAATCGCATAGCCCAGCGCCATCAAGGGCAGCGCCACCATCGGATAGGCGTGATAGCCCCAGCCCTTGCGCTGCACGAAGAACGCGACCACGAAGCCGAACGCCGCCGCCAGCAGCACCACAAGCACGGAATCGAGCTGGCGCCGGCGTTGCAAAACCAGCACCGCCAGCACCGAGGCAATGCACAATGTTGTCGCCGCGCTCACGAACAGCGCCAGAAAGGGCGCCGTCAGCAGCAGATAGACATCGCGCACCAGCGGGTAGATGGCGGAGAAATATTCCGGACAGAACACGTACACGCAGACGCCGTAGATCACGATCAGCGCGGCGGCGATCCAGTTTTCCGGCACCAGCAGGACCCGCCACTGCCGCGCGTGGACGGCTGCGGCGACGATGCAGGAGCCGACGGCAAATGCGAAATAGGGCTTGAAGCTCATGGTGATCGCGGCACTGACGCCTGCGATCAGCATCGCGACGGCTGAAACCGGTTCGCGATTGCCGCGACGGATGAACACGCCCAGCGCCGGCAACATCGCGATCAGCGCGAGGTGTTCGCGCTGCCCGAAATCATACATCGGCAGAATGCCCAGCAGCAGCATCGCCCAGATGGCCAGAGGTCCTGCCGCAGACCGGCCGCGCAGCGGCGAGTCGCGCAGCATGCGCCATGTCACCCCGAGCGACCCCGCCATCAGAAAAAACACCAGCCCGTCGGTCACCACCTCCGGCCTGACGTCGATGGCCCGCGCCAGCACAACGCCGAGAAAATAGACCGCTCCCGCCATCGGCGGATTGGTCTCGAGAATGTCCACATAGAGACGCTGGCCATCGAGCACGCGCTCGCCGACGATCAGCCACCAGCTGACATCGACATTGAACGGGATGAGCCAGCGCATCGCCAACGCCACGGCGAACACGGCGGCGGCGGCGAACCAGAGCGCGGACCGGGCTTGGGGAAGGGCTGCCTCGCTCGGGGCAAGGCGCAGGCCGACATCGATGGTCATGCGCAAATCTTTTTCCGGCAAAGCTACCCCCGAAGCTAGGAGAGCAGCGTTAACAAGCTGTTGCCGCGCCACCGGCTTGTGCCCGGAGCCGACGTCTGGTTTGCTGTGTCAGCTGGTTCGAGGGGAGGTAGCGATGCGCGACAGACGACAGGTTTTCGCGGAATTGGGCACGATCGCCGTGGCCGGGCTGGTGCCGAAGGCGCTGTGGGCCGCCGGCAAGATCAGCCTCGATCGTACCTCGGTGCTGCTGGTGATCGACGTGCAGAACTGTTTCCTGCCGGGCGGCAGCCTCGCGGTGAAGGACGGCGACAAGGTCGTCCCGGTCATCAACGGCCTGGCCAAGAAATTTGCGGACGTGGTGATGACGCAGGACTGGCACACGCCGGGCCACATTTCCATCGCCTCCAGCCACAGCGGCAAGAAGCCGTTCGAGACCATCGACCTGAAATACGGCAAGCAAGTACTGTGGCCGGACCACTGCGTGCAGGGAACCGACGGCGCGGGCCTGTCGAAGGACCTCGCTATCCCGCACGCCGAACTGATCCTGCGCAAGGGATTCAACAAGGACGTCGACAGCTATTCGGCCTTCACCGAAGCGGACGGCAAGACCACCACAGGTCTCGCCAGCTATCTGAAAGCGCGAAAGCTGCAGCGCGTGTTCATCGCCGGCCTCGCCACCGATTTCTGCGTCGCATGGTCGGCGCTCGACGCCCGCAAGGCCGGCTTCGATACCTATGTGATCGAAGACGCCTGCCGTGGCATCGACACCGGCGGCTCGCTGGCGAAAGCCTGGGCCGACATGGCCAAGGCGGGGGTGAAGCGGATTCAGTCAGCGGATCTGGTGGCGTAGCGGCGCTTCGGCGATCTAGCTCATGCCTTCGTGTCCCGCACGCGGTGCGGCATTCTTATGCCGCTCCGCAGATGCGGGACCCACAGCAACATTCTCGAACTGCTAGAACAGGTAGGCCCCGGATCTGCGAAGCGATACTTCGTATCGCATCGCGTCCGGGGCACGAGTTCTCTGAGTGAGTTGTAGCCATATGTGACGCGCAGGCGCTGGCGGGAATCCCTCCCCCTTGCGGGGAGGGTCGGCCGAACGAAGCGATGCGAAGCATCGCTGAAATGGAGGCCGGGGTGGGGGTGCCCCACGCGCTGGTCTTCCGTGGGGCACCCCCACCCGTCACGTTTGTTCGCTTCGCTCTCAAACGCGCCACCCTCCCCGCAAGGGGGAGGGAAAGAAAGCGCGCTCTGACTATTACTATTCCGACGCCGCCACCTTGGCGCCGCCCTTCGACACCGCCACCAGCGCCGGGCGCAGCACGCGGTCGCCGATGGTGTAGCCGGCCTGCACGACCTGGACCACGGTGCCCGCGGGCACCGAGGAGTCCGGCACTTCGTACATCGCCTGCTGGAAGTTCGGATCGAACTTCTCGCCGGACGGATCGAACTTTTTCACGCCGTTCTTTTCCAGCGTGTTGAGCAGCGAGCGCTCGGTGAGCTCGACGCCTTCGATCAGCGCCTTCAGGCCCGGATCGGCCGCCGCCTTGGTGTCGGCGGGAACCGCATCCAGCGCGCGCTGCAGGTTGTCGGCAATGTCGAGCACGTCGCGGGCAAAATTGGCGATCGCATAGGTGCGGCCGTCGGCGACTTCGCGCTGGGTGCGCTTGCGCAGGTTTTCCATCTCCGCCAGCGTCCGCAGCATCTTGTCGCGCGACTCCGCGGCTTCCTTGGTCAGCGCCTCGACCGAGTTCGGCTCCGGATCGTCCGGCATGATGTAGGGTTTTGAGACCACCGGTTCGGCCGTCTCAGCCGGCTTGCCCGGGTTGTCGTTTGGCCCGTTGGAATCAGTCATCACGCTGCCTTCTCAAAAAACGCGTCGAAAGGGGGGAGTTGCTGAGCGGGATATCGTGGTTTGCGGGCCAAAAATCAAGCTTTTCCGAGCAACTAACGCTTCAGCCGACCCTCCGTCCTCATGGTGAGGAGCGCGCCCTTGCGCGCGTCTCGAACCATGAGAGCTTGGGGCCATCCTTCGAGACGCGGTCGAAAGCGACCGCTCCTCAGGATGAGGACGGAGGAGGCTCAGCCGCCGAGCATGCGGCTGACGATGCGCGCGGCATAATCCACCATCGGGATCACCCGGGCATAATTCAGCCGGGTCGGCCCGATCACGCCGAGAACGCCGACGATATGACCAGCGCCATCGCTGTACGGTGCGATGATGGTGGAGGAACCCGACAGCGAAAACAGCTTGTTTTCCGAGCCGATGAAAATCCGCACGCCCTCGGCGGTTTCAGCTCGGCCCAACAGATCAATTACCTCGCGCTTGGATTCGAGATCGTCGAACAGCAACCGGACCCGTTCCAGATCCTCCAGTGCGTGCAGATCGTCCAGCAGGTTGGCCTGGCCGCGCACGATCAGCTGGCGCTCGTCGTTGTTGCCGCCAGACCAGCTGGCGATGCCGGCGGCAATCACCTTCTGGGTCAGCTGGTCCAGCTCGATGCGGCTTTGCGCCAGCGCGGTTTCCAGTTCCAGCCGGGCTTCGGCCAGGGTGCGGCCGCGAATCCGGGAATTGAGGAAGTTCGAGGCTTCGGTCAGCGCCGACGAGGGTACCCCCGGCGGCAGCACCAGCACGCGATTTTCGACCTGGCCGTCCTCGGCCACCAGCACCACCAGCGCCTTTTCGGGCTCCAGACGGACGAATTCGATATGTTTCAGCCGCGAATTGGACTTGGCGGTCAAAACCACCGCCGCGGCCCGGGTCAGGCCGGACAGCCGCGTCAGCGCCTCGCCGAGAGTTGCTTCCACCGACTGCACCTTGCCGACGGACGTCAATTGGGCCTGGATCGACTGCCGCTCCGGTTCGGTGAGGTCGCCGACCTGCATCAAGGCATCGACGAAGAACCGCAGCCCGAGTTCGGTCGGCAACCGGCCGGCGGAGGTGTGCGGCGCGTAGATCAGGCCGAGCTGCTCCAGATCCGACAACACGTTGCGGACCGAGGCCGGCGACAGGGGAACCGTGATCAGGCGGGAGATGTTGCGGGAACCCACGGGTTCGCCGGTCGCGAGGTAGCTCTCGACGATTTGCCGAAAAATCTCGCGCGAGCGCTCGTTGAGCTGGGCGAGCCCGGCATGCGGCGCGATCAGGCCGATCGGATCGTGATGGGCCAACGGACTACTCCCTCTACAGATCTCAATTTGTCGCTCCTGACCGCCAGTTACAAGCGCCCATTGCGGCAATAGGTCCCGTCAGCCCTTGCCGCTGCCGCCCCACCCCCCTAAAAGCACCGCGAACAGGCTTTTATTCAATTTTCGGAAGGATTTTCCCATGCGGCCAAGCCG
>JAQGKA010000542.1 GCA_028290355.1 Tardiphaga sp.
GACGTCCTCCACTCCGACGAAAAAGGTCGGCCGCAATGATCCGTGCCCATGTGGCTCAGGAAAGAAATACAAGAAGTGCTGCGGACTTCACTAAGCAAAGCTACCGCGGCCTTCACCGGATGCTTACGTTTTTGGCGCGCGGCGGCAAGCAGGTGAATCTCGAAGGTGGTGCCTTTGAGCGCAGCGTCGTGGCCGGCTTCCCCAGCCTCGAAGCGGCGGAGCGTTGCCATCACTCGACGGAATATTCCGAAGCGCGCCAATACACCATCGGAACGGCCGAACGTCACATGGTCGCGGTCGAAGGTATCGACTGAGCTTTCGTTGTGTCGGGCACGCTTCTAGGGATGGGGGGATGGCCGCCATTGTTCGGAAGTTTGTCATTCATGTCGTCGACTAGAGAGAACAGATGTCGCGCCCGTTTGGTTGAATCGGGCTGCCTCCGTTGTCCTTCCAGCTTCAGTCCCACATCATTGCAAAGACTGGTGAAGTCTCCGATGACGCGAGGCTTGTCGCAGGAGGGCGAGCAGTGGCACGTTGGGCAAGCAGAGCTACCGGAATCGCCGTAGCCTTTCCACAATCTTAATCTCACGGAGCACAAAAGCGAGTTTCGGTGCCTACCCATTCGGAGCTTTCGGGCAAAACTTTAGTCGGCGGGAAGAGCCGACCTGAGCGTTTCGAACACGGCCGCCGTGTCCTTGTCGCCGAGTCCCATCGTCACCGTGTCCGTATATACTTGTTGGGTCATCTCGAAGAGCGGCGTTCGGCACCCGATGTCGGCAGCGAATTCCGCAATGATCGTCATGTCCTTTTTCCAGGTAGAGACTTTCATCGTTGCTGGTTCGTAGGATCGCCCAACCATCATCGGTGCGCGCAATTGGAACATGCGCGAGCCGCCGGCCCCCGGACTGACGACATCGAACACCGTCTGCAGGTCGAGACCGGCGCGTTCGGCCAGAACCATCGCTTCGGCGGCTGCGACATTGTGAATGGCCACGAGATGGTTGGCGACAAACTTCATCCGGCTTCCGTTGCCGAAAGCACCGAGGTCGGCGGTTTGCTTGGCGAAATCGGAGAACAACTGTCCGCACTCCGCAATGGCGCTGCTGTCGCCGCTTGCATACACGACAAGATCGCGTACCGCTGCCTGCGCTCCGGTGCCGCTCAAGGGGCAATCTAACACGATCCGCCCCGCATTCTTTAGTATCTCCTCAAACAGCAGCTTGTCGGAAATCTTGAGTGTGCTGAGCTCGATGACGATCTGACCGGGTTTTGCAAGCGACGCGATCTGACGGGCGACTGCTTCAGCGGCTTCGGGACTGGGAAGGCTCGTCATGATCACGGGCGTCGACCGCGCCACCTCGATCGCGCCATCGGCTATCTCGACATGCGACTTCGCGAGTTCGGCGCATCGTTCGGTACTTGCATCGAAGCCTGTGACTTTCCAGCCGCGTTCTACGAGGTTGCGAGCGATGGCGCCCCCCATGATCCCGAGACCAATTATTCCTACCGACTTTTCCATTGAGCTTCCAGATCGTTCGACGATGGTGTCTTCTGACGAGTGCGAGAACGATCAAGCGATAACCAAAAGCACCCGGGACTTCAATGCGCCGAACGGGATCGATCGAAGTGACGGTGAGGCGAGAAACGTACCGCATCGCACGCGTTTCAAAAATGTATTGACAACGCAGCTTCGCTATTTATCATTCGATAAATCAAAAAAACAACGGGGGAGCGCGACATGAAGGTTATCGGCTTCAACCACCTGTCGATCGGTGCCAGGGATCTGAACGAATCCGCGCGATTCTATCAGACCGTTCTCGGGATGGAGCTGATCCCGACCTACAATTTCGGCTTCAAGACGAAGTACCTGCGGTGTGGCGACTTGCAGCTCCACCTGTTCGAGCTCGAGGACCATGTGCCGGTGTACCAGCACTTCGCGCTGGATGTGGATGACTTTCACGCGGCCTACGATGCCGCGAAAGCGATCGGCGCCTTGGACGTTACAGCGTTTCGCAATTCGGTGAACGAATTGCCCGACGGCTGCGTGCAGATGTATCTGCGCGATCCCGCTGGAAACCTGGTCGAGATCGACTGGCCGGATGTCTCGACCCTGGACCGTTCGCGGATTCCTGAAATGAAGCTGCTGTCCGAATTCGCTACGCCGGATGAGGAAGGTCTCAAGGCGTCGCTCTATCTCGATCGGCCGCACATGAAAAAATCCATCGCTAACAAGGCGGCCGTCGGTTGAGTCCGGTTCGGGAGGCGACGATGTCGGACACCGTTCATCAGCTTGATTCGGCGAAACCCACAGATTCTCGGGACGACGAATATGAGGCGATGCTGAAGCGGGCCTATGCGCTTCTTCCGATGCTTCGCGAGCGCGCCGGAGCGACGGAGGAGTTGCGTCGGCTGCCGTCCGAGACCGAGAAGGATCTCCATGATGCCGGCCTGTTTCGCATCCTGCAGCCGAAGCGCGTCGGCGGTTCCGAGTTTGATTATGTGGCCCTGATCGATTTCGCCGATGTGTTGGCGCGGGCCGACGCGTCGGTCGCGTGGAATCTCGTAAATCTGGCGAGCCACCACTGGATGCTCGCCATGTTCGACCGGCGTGCGCAGGATCTGCTCTGGAACGACGACGTCGACGTTCTGATCGCCTCCTCATTCGTCTTTCCGGCGGGGCGCGCCCGCAAGGTCGATGGCGGCTATCTCCTGTCGGGCCGCTGGCCTTTCTCGTCGGGAGTCGACCCCAGCGCCTGGAACATGTTGGCCGGCATCGTGTCGTCCGACGACGATGCGGACGGCGTCGAGTATCGGGTGTTTCTCCTCAAGAAGGAGGACTACGCGATCATCGATACCTGGAAGTCATCCGGACTGAAGGGTACCGGATCGAACGACGTCGAAGCCAGGGACGTGTTCGTGCCTGCGCACATGACGCTTGCCGTGAAGGACGTTGCCGGCGGCCCATCACCGGGCAGCGACGTCAATCCGGGCGTGCTCTATGCCTTGCCCGTCTTTGCATTATTCGCCTTCGTCCTTTCCGGCGTCGCGCTGGGCAATGCCCAGGCTTGCCTCGACGACTACATCGAAATCGCGCGACATCGCGCCTCGACCTACAATCGCGCCAAACTGGGCGACCTGCAGACGACGCAGATCAAGATCGCCGAGGCTTCTGCCAAGATCGACGCGGCGCGGCTGATCATGCGTCGGACCTGCATCGACGCCATGGCGGACGCGCGCCGCGGCTGCATTCCGGACATTGCCGAGAAGACCAGATACCGTCGCGACGGCGCCTATGCGGTCAACCTTTGCACCGAAGCGGTGTCCTTGCTGTTCGCGGCCAGCGGCGCTCGCGGTCTTTACACGACGGGTGTCCTGCAACGGCAATTCCGCGACGCGCACGCCATCAATGCCCATATCGCCTTCAGCTTCGACGCCGCTGGCACCAATTACGGCCGCGTCGCGCTGGATCTGCCTTCCGAAAATCTGACGCTGTAGGCCTCCGGATGGCTCTTATTTCGCACCCGAACATTCCTGATGACGAATATTCCCGGGATAATTCCCCAGTCGATCCGCGCGATTTCCGCAACGCCCTGGGCAGCTATGCCACGGGAGTGACGGTCATCACTGCCGCGGCCGAAGACGGCAAGCCGGTGGGCCTCACCTGCAACTCGTTTGCCTCGGTGTCACTCAACCCGCCACTGGTGCTGTGGAGCCTCGTTATCTACTCTCCGAGCATCGGCATTTTCCAGAATGCCAGCCATTTCGCGGTCAACGTGCTCGGCGCTTCGCAGCAAGCGCTCGCCAAGCAGTTTGCCACGCGGTCGGACGACAAGTTCGCGGGTACGGCCTGGACGCCGGGGCTGGGCAGAGCGCCGATGCTGGCCGACACGGTTGCGGTCTTCCAGTGCCGCTGCGCCGACCGGTATTACGGCGGCGACCATGTCATTTTCCTTGGCGCGGTCGAGGCCTACGCCTACAAACGCGACGAGCCCCTGCTGTTCGCGCAGGGCGGGTTCGGCCGCTTTGTCGCCGGGTCCTGAGGCCCAGCAGGTGGTGATGAGAAAGAAGCAGGCATCCCAGTCCGCGCGCGTAAAGCACAAGCGGCTGTCTCCCGACGAGCGCCGCAAGGATTTCATCCGGAAGGCGACCGAATTCTTTGCCGACGAGGGGTTCAACGGCGGAACGCGCGAACTGGCCCGCCGGCTCGGCGTCACGCAGCCGCTGCTGTACCGCTACTTTCCCAGCAAGGAAGAGCTGATCAAGGAAGTCTATCGGACCGTCTATCTCGAACCGCTGGATAGCGGCTGGGAAAGACGTCTGACCGACCGGTCGCGGCCGATCCGCGAACGTCTCCAGCAATTCTACAGCACCTATACCGATGCGATCTTCACGCGGACATGGTTGCGGATCTATCTGTTCTCCGGACTCAAGGGCCTCGACATAAACCGTTGGTACGTTAGCGTGGTGCGCGACAAGATACTGACGCGCATCGTCAAGGAATGCCGTTTCGAGGCCGGCTTGCCCGCTCAGGGCAAACCGACGGCGTCCGAGCTCGAGATGGCGTGGGTATTTCACAGCGGCATCTTCTACTACGGCATCCGCAAATACATCTACGAATCCCCGGTGCTCGAGGACAAGGAAAAGATGATCGCGGACGCTCTCGACGTGTACCTCGCTGGCGTCACCAAGGTTTTCGCTGGCGTCGAGAAGCCGGTGAAAAGCCCCGCGAAATCAGACCGTCTCGATGCGGCCGCTGGCCGCTGACCGTTGTACCGCCTCGAAGGTCCGTACGTTCGCCAGCATTTCGTCGTGACCGACGGGATAGGCGGCGATGCCGAGCGCGGCACGGCCGAATGCTTCCAGATTGTCGCGGACGGCGGGATGCGGCGGATAGTAAGCGGCCTGCGGCGCCTGGTCGCGCAGCGTGCACGAGACATCCCAGCCGGTGGGGTTTTCCGGATGGGTTCGGTCGCGGATTTCCATCCAGCCCTTTGATCCCAGCAAGGCAAGGCGGCCCATGAACGGCGTCGCCAGCACGGCGGACAGCATCGCCGTCGCGCCGCTTTCGAAGCCGATCGTCATCGACAGCGTGTCGCCATTGCCGAAGTTGCTGCCGAGTGTCGCCAGCCTCGCCCAGACGTGCGTCGGATTGCCCAGGATCGCGACCGAGAGATCCACGAGATGAATTCCGGTCGCGGATAACGGCCCGACCGGGTTGACGGCATTCGACAGTCGCCAATTGTCCGCGGGCAGGTTCAAAAACTTGTCCTGACTGAAGTTGCCTTCCAGCATCAGCGCGTTGCCGAATTCGCCCTCCATATGCCGCCTGCGCAGTTCGATCACGGCGGGCTCGAAGCGCCGCTCATGGCCGATGCCGAGCTGCACG
The DNA here is from genome assembly GCA_028290355.1 of Tardiphaga sp. Taxonomy (GTDB): domain Bacteria; phylum Pseudomonadota; class Alphaproteobacteria; order Rhizobiales; family Xanthobacteraceae; genus Tardiphaga. The sequence continues at coordinate 5,387 of JAQGKA010000542.1, forward strand.
TTGGCCCGCTTCACCGCGGCGATGGCGTTCTCGGCGTCAGCGGCAGTCGTGCACAAGGGCTTTTCGCAGAACACGTGTCGCCCTGACGCCGCGGCAGCTTCGATCTGCGCCGCGTGATGTTCCTGTGGCGTGCAGAGGATGACCGCGTCGATGTCGGACCGTTCCAACGCATCCTCGAAACGTTCCGCCGTGGCAAGGCCGGCCGCCGCTGCCTTGGCGCGCGCGCCATCCGATGGATCGACGCCAAGGACCGGCCTGATGACCGCGCTGGTGGCGAGGCTGGCGGCTATGGTCTGTCCCCACCAACCGAGGCCGATGATTGCAGCTCTGATCATCTGCAGGTTTCCGTGGCGTTCATGCCGTGACCGTCAATTTCGGTGGTTTTTGCGATACGGCGTTGACGCGCGGCATGACCTTTTCGGCGGTCAGGATCATGGATTGACGGCCTAGTTCGCGGTCCTTCCAGTCCTTGCCGGCATAGAGCAGGGTGCCGAACGTGCCGACTTCGTCCTGAAACGCCAGGATCTGGTCGGCCACACTGTCCGGCGTGCCATAGATGACCAGTTTGTCGCACACCATCTCCAGCGTCACTTCGTCGTCCGGCTGGTTTCGATGCGTCTTGAACAGTTCGATGCGGCCATTCTTCTTCAGCTTGGTGAACAGCGAACGGTAGTAGTTCACATAGGGGCCGTCGGGGTCCGTGGCATAGGCCTTGGCGGTGGCGGCGTCTTTGGCGACGAATATGCTCTTGGCGACGCGCCAGTTATCAGCGTCGACCAGTCGGCCGCCGCGTTCGCAGCCTTCGACGTATTTCGGCCAGTGGCTCTTGACCCATGCCGGCATCAGGAAGTTTGCGGAAATCGGATCCCAGCCGCGGATGGCGGCCTCGGTCACACCCTTGGAAAATGGCGCGACGGCGGTGACGACGATCGGCGGGTGAGGGCGCTGCAAGGGTTTGGCGATGAAGCCCTGGCCGATGTCGGCGACCAGCGTGCGTTGTGTTGAGACGTTCCAGTACTTGCCTTGCAGATTATAGGGTGGTTCACCGCCCCAGATCGCGAGAACCTGGTTTATCGCTTCCAGGAACATCTCGTTACGGTTGGCGTCCAGGTTGCCGAACAGCTCCGCATCCGACAGCAGGCCGCCGGGGCTGATGCCGAAGATGAAGCGGCCATCGAGCATGTGGTCGAGCATCGCGATGTGGGCGGCGACCGCGGCGGGGTGCGTGTTCGGCATATTGATGGTGCCGGTGCCGAGCCGGATCTGCTTGGTCGCCGCCGCGATCCAGGCGATGAAGGCGATGCAGGACGTGATGTTCTCGGCTTTGTCGGTGACATGCTCGCCGACATACGCTTCCGTAAAGCCGAGCTCGTCCGCCAACAGGAACGCTTCCCTGTCTTCCGCAAGACACTGCCGCCAGTCCTTGGTCATGGGATGGATCGGCATCGTGAAAAAGCCAAGTTTCATCGGTCGCGCTTCCTCTTGCTCGCTTTGTCACAAGCCTATCGATTGTGTGAATTAAGAAAAATGATTATTCTTACTGTCTCGCATCAGAAAGATTGATCATTTGATTTCGCTTCGCCAGATCCGATCCTTCGTAGCGGTCGTCGAAGAGTCGTCTTTCACCTCGGCGTCGATACGAGAGGGCGCGACCCAGTCCGGGATATCGCAGCACATCAAGCAACTGGAATCCGCGCTCGGCGTAGCCCTGTTCGAGCGTAACGGACGGGATGTCGAACCGACACCGGCCGGCCGGCGCTACTATCGTGAGTGCGTTGAGGTGCTGAAGAAGCTGGACGCGGCGCAACAGGACGTGGCCGCGGGCAAGAGCTTCGGCGCGCTCAGGGTTGGCCTGATGCCGACTTTCACCCGTTCGGTGCTTCCGCCGGCGCTCGAGAGATTTCTGGCCACGGTACCGGGCGCCGAGATAAGCGTGATCGAGGCCTATTCGGGCGTGCTGACCGACATGACGTTAAAAGGCGAACTCGACTTTGCCGTGGTTCCCGCATTTGAAGGAAGAGCCGGAATATCGCATCGGTTGCTGGCGCGAGATCGCGAAATGCTGGTGCGGGCCAAACGATCCGGTGATGCCGGCATGACGCCGGTAAAGCTGTCCGATCTTCGGCCGCTCAACGTCGTGTTACCCGGTGTGCAGAACACGCGTCGCCGCAACATCGAAACATATTTCAGCACCAACGGCGTCGCGGTCGCGCGGCGCCTCGAACTCGATGCGATGATGGGCACGCTGCAATTTGTCGCAGCAAGCGATTGGGCGGCGATTCTGCCGTTCATCATGATGGTTTCCGATCTCGACACCGGTCAGTTCGATATCCGTCCACTGGACGATCCGCCCTTCCATTCTGAATTCGTGTTGATCGAGCCGGCGCGGAAGACGATGTCCGCGGCCGCGGCGCTGTTTGCCGCCATCGTCAAGACCGAGACCGAACGGGCGCAATCCGTGTTTCTTGAGCGGACAAATGCCGCGCATTCACGGGAAACCTGAAGGCTTCGTTCGGTTCGGCAATGCTGCGCCGCGACAGATCGTGCTACCAAACGACGCAATGTGCCCAGGTGCCGACATTATTTGATCGGTCCGGTGCCGGTAGGCAAGAAGCCCGCATCGGCGAAATAATCGTTCGATAAACAAGCTTGACCTTTGAAGCCCGCCGCTTTCTAATCAACACAAGTCCAGACCAAATGGACAGCGGGAGGCGACGGGGATGAAAGCTTCGGCTTTCAGTTATATACGACCCACGACCATCGATGACGCGCTTGCACTTCTCGCCCAGTACGGCGAGCAAGCCAAAGTGCTGTCCGGTGGTCAAAGCCTGATGCCCGCGCTGAACCTGCGACTGTCTGCGCCAGAGTGGCTTGTCGATATCGGCGGGCTGTCCGATCTCCGGACGATAGCCGTCAGCCGCGGTTTGCTACGAATTGGTGCGCTGGCCCGTCACGTCGACGTCTTGAAATCAGCCGACGTAGCCGAGCACGCGCCGCTTCTGGCCGATGCGATGGTGCACGTCGCCCATCCCGCTATTCGCAACAAGGGCACGATGGGCGGCAATCTTGCGCATGCCGATCCGGCGTCCGAGATGCCGGCTTGCATGATCGCGCTCGATGCGGTGATCGTCGTGCGCAGTCGGGCCGGCGAGAGACGATTGCAGGCGCGCGACTTCTTTATCGGCATCTACGAGACAGCCTTGGCGGCGGAAGAGCTGCTTGTTGCCGTCGAAATTCCTGTTGCCAACCAGAACTCTGTCCGCTTCTTCCACGAATATGCGCGCCGCAACGGCGATTATGCCATTGTCGGGCTTGCCGCATCCGCGACGCTCGATGGCGGCTCTTTCGCCGACCTTCGTCTCGGGTTTTTTGCAGTCGGCGACAGGCCGCTGCTTGCCACAGCGGCGCGCCATTTGATTGGCAGGCCGGTAACGGCGGCGATGTTAGCGGAGGCGCAAGCCGCGCTGGAGGCCGAGCTCGATCCGCAGGAAGACCAGCAGGCACCGGTCGCGATGCGAAAGCATCTCGCGCGGCAGCTCCTTGCGCTTTGCGTCGCCACGCTTTTGGGCCGTGCCGACCTTGAAGCGAGGAGATCGGCATGACCGCGCCGGTAGCAGTTTCGTTGACGGTCAACGGCGAGCGTATCGATGCGCAAGTTCTGCCCCGCCTCAATCTCGCGGATTTTCTCCGCGAGCACCTCGGTCTGACCGGCACCCATGTCGGTTGCGAGCATGGCGTTTGCGGTGCATGCACCGTTCGCGTCGATGGCGATATTGTCCGCGCGTGCTTGCTTCTGGCGGTGCAGACGCATAACGCATCCGTCGAAACCATCGAGGGCCTGTCCGATAGCGGCGAGGTGGCCGACCTCCAGGCGGCATTCTGCAACCGGAACGCGCTGCAGTGCGGATACTGTACGCCCGGTATGCTGATGGCCGCGCAGGACCTGTTGCGGCAAAACGCGGCGCCGGATCGCGCACAGATCCGGGAGCATCTCTCGGGCAACTACTGTCGCTGCACCGGATATCACGCGATCATCGACGCCGTGGAAGCGACGGCTCTCGCCCGCCGGGGAGAGCAGCCGTGAACGACGGTGTGGAGCAGACCCGCGGGCTGTCGGTGCTGGACCGTCCGAATTCCTACATCGGCAAGACCGTTCCGCGTCCGAATCTCGATCGCCTGATGCAGGGTCGTGGGCTGTACGTCAGCGACATGACCTTGCCGCGGATGGTGCACGTCGTCTTCCTGCGTTCGCCGCACGCGCATGCAAAAATTCTCAACATCGATTCCGTTGCCGCCAAGGCGATGCCCGGCGTGATCGCCGTTGTCACCGGGCGCGAACTTGCTGATGTCATCACGCCGTGGATCGGCGTGCTCACCCATCTCAAGGGGTTGAAGTCGGCGCCGCAGCACGCCATCGCTATCGACCGGGTGTGCTGGCAGGGCGAGGCTGTCGCCGCGATCGTCGCGACCAGCCGTGCGCTGGCGGAAGACGCCGCCGAACAGATGTCGGTGGACTACGAAGAATTGACGCCGGTCACCAACATGCGCACCGCGCTCGACGCGGAGACGCCGGTGATTCATCCCGACCTCGGCGATAACCTCGCCTTCGAACGCAATCTCGATGCCGGCGCGATCGACAAGGCGTTTGCCGACTCCGACGAGGTCGTCGAAGCCGAGTTCGTGTTTGGTCGCCACACCGGCGTGACGCTGGAGCCGCGCGCCGTGCTGGCGGATTGGAACGCCGGCGAGGCGCGGCTGACGATCTATCAGGGCACCCAGGCGCCGCACATGGTGCAGAATATCTCCGCTAAGCACCTCGGCCTCGAAGAGGCGCAGGTGCGCGTGGTGTGCAAGGACGTCGGCGGTTCGTTCGGCATCAAGGTGCATATCTATGCCGACGAGATGGCGACCTATGCGTTGTCGAAACTGCTGCGTCGGCCCGTCAAATTCGTCGCCGATCGCGTGGAGAGTTTCAGCACCGACATCCACGCCCGCGATCACGTCTGCAAGGGCCGCATCGGCGTCAACAAGGACGGCACCATCACCGGTTTCGAGATCGACGATCTCACCGGCATCGGGCCATATTCGATGTATCCGCGCACCAGCGCCATCGAAGCCAACCAGGTCGTCAACTTGGTCGGCGGGCCCTACACCACGCCGAACTATCGCGCGCGCACGCGAGTCGTGTTCCAGAACAAGAACGTCACCTGCCAGTATCGCGGCGTGGGGCATCCGATTGCGTGTTCGATCACCGAGGTTCTCGTCGATCTCGCCGCGCGAGCCATCGGCATGGATCCGATCGAGATTCGCCGCAGGAATCTGGTGGCGGATGATGCCTATCCTTGCGCCTCGCCGTCGGGGATGAAGTTCGAGGCGCTGTCGCATCACGCCTCGATCGACAGGCTGCTCTCTATAATGGATTACGATGCGCTGCGCGCCGAGCAGGCCGAGCTGCGCAAGCAGGGCATCTATCGCGGTATCGGAATTGCCAGCTTTGTCGAAGTCACCAATCCTGCCGCCGCCTTCTACGGCGTCGGTGGCGCTCGAATTTCGTCGCAGGACGGCGTCACGGTTCGCCTGGACGCTACCGGCTCGGTGGTCTGCCAAACCAGCATCACCGAACAAGGCCAGGGCTCGGAATCGCTGACGGCGCAGATCGTCGGCAGCGTGCTCGGCGTATCCATGAGTCGCGTCCGGGTCATTCTCGGCGATACCGACAACACACCCTATGGCGGCGGCACTTGGGCATCGCGCGGCGCCGGCATCGGCGGCGAGGCGGCGCTGCAATCGGCCAAGGCGTTGCGCAAGAACATCCTCGATGTTGCCGCCGCGATCCTGCAAGCGAAGCCGGGCGATCTCGATATTGTCGAGAATTCAGTTGTCGATCTGGTCGGCGGGCAGCAACGCATTGAGATGCACGAGCTGGCGCGGATCGTGTACTTCCGGCCGGACACGCTGCCGCCGGGCTTCCAGGCCGAATTGATGGCGACACGCCATTTTGTGCCGCGCGAATATCCCTTTGCTTTCACCAACGGCGTGCAGGCGTCGTGGCTGGAGGTCGATCCCAACACCGGCTTCATTACGCTCCTTAAACACTGGGTGGTCGAAGACTGCGGCACGATCATTAACCCGCAGCTGGTCGATGAACAGATCCGCGGGGGAGTGGTGCAGGGGCTTGGCGCCGCGCTGTACGAGCATTGCATCTATGACGAGCGCGGCCAGCTCACCAACGCCAATATGGCGGACTATCTGGTGCCGATGTCCGGCGAGATGCCGGATATCTCCATCGGACACGTGGTTTCGCCAACGATGGAGAGCGAGCTGGGTGCCAAGGGTGCGGGAGAGGCCGGCACCGCCGGCGCAGCCGCCTGCGTCGCCAATGCCGTGAACGACGCGCTCGCGCCGTTCGGGGCGACCGTGACAGAAATTCCGCTCACGCCGCGGCTAATTCTCACGGCGCTGGGGACGATCTGACAAAAGCGATCAACAAAAAGCAAAATCACGGAGGGAGACACACATGACCAAGAAGATTACGAAATCAGGCCTTTTATCGCGCCGCCGCCTGTTGACCAGCGTCGGCGCCGGTGCCGTCCTCGCTGCCTCGCCGTTCCGGATCAACCTGCTGCAGGCACAGGAGGCCACCATCAAGGTCGGCTTTCCCGTGCCGCTCACCGGCCCTTATGGGACCGAGGCGCAGGATCAGGTGCGCGCCGCCGAGGTGGCGATCGCGGAGTTCAATGAAGGCGGCGGCCTTAACGGACGCAAGGCCGAATTGCTGGTGCGCGACGACAAGCTCAATCCCGGCGAAGCGGCAACCCGCACGCTTGAACTGATCGAAAAGGAAAAGGTCAGCTTCATCGTCGGCAGCCTTTCCGCCGCCGTGCAGCTTGCAGTTAACAACGTGACCAAGGAACGGCAGATCATTTTCAACTCGATCAGCCAGTCCGACACCATCAACGAAGCGTCGGACTTCAGCAAATATACCTTCCACGAGGCGCTGAACCCGCATCTGACGGCCGGTGCCGTAGGGCGCTACGCCTTCCCGAAGTTCGGCAAGAAGGTCGCTTTCCTCACCGCCGACTATGCCTACGGCCATGAAATGGTTCGCGGCTTCCAGGAGGCCGGCAAGGCGTTCGGCATCGAGACCCTCGTCGATATCCGCCATCCAATCGGCACCACAGACTTCTCGGCATTGCTGCCGCGGATCCAGGCGCTGAAGCCGGACATCCTCTGCATCAGCAATTTCGGCCGCGACCAACAGATTGCGCTGAAGCAAGCGACCGATTTCGGCATGAAGAAATCGATGAAGATCATCGTTCCGATCATGCTCTATACCGGCCGCATCGCAGCCGGTCCGCAGGCTTTCGAGGGCGTCATCGGCGGCACCTCTTATTATTGGGGCATCGAAGACAAGATCGCCTCGGCCAAGGCCTTCAACGATCGCTTCCGCAAGATGCATGGCGGCAAGGTGCCATCCGACTACGGCGCGCTTGGCTATGGCGGGGTGAAGACATTGCTGATGGGCGCGAAAGCCGCCAACAGCCTCGAAGCCGACAAGGTGATCGCCGCCATCGAGGCGCTGAAGTACGATTACTACAAGGGTCCGCAATATTATCGTAAATGCGACCACCAATCGGCGCAGTCGGTACTGATCATTGAATCGAAGGCATCTCCGCAGAAGGGCGATGCCGACGTGTTCAATGTCGTCGAGACCGAAGCGCCGAACGACGCCAACCTGCGCAGCTGTGAAGCGCTCGGCCACAAGGTCTAAAACCAGTAAGATGCGCGCCCCGTGCGGGCGCGCGTCAATTATGGAGACGTCATGCCCGGCTTGAGTTTTGATCTGATCGCCATGCAGCTGTTCACCGGCCTGGCTCTCGGCGCGATCTACGTGCTGTTTGCTATCGGCCTGTCGCTGATCTTCGGCATGCTGACCGTCGTGAACTTCGCCCATGGCGCATTCTATATGGTCGGTGCCTATGTCGGGCTGTTCCTGATCTCCCTAGGGGGCAATTTCTGGCTCTGCCTCGTGGCCGTGCCCTTGATCGTCGGTATTAGCGGCATGATCGTCGAGCGTTTCCTGATCCGGCCGTTATACGGCCGCGGCATCGACTATCCCCTGCTGCTGACTTTCGGCCTGAGCTACATCATGGTCGAACTGATCCGCATCGGTTTCGGCACCAGCGGCTACCCGTTCGACACCCCGGATTTGCTGCAGGGTGCCGTCAACATCGGCATCGGATATTTTCCGCTCTACCGGTTATTTGTCATCGGCGCAGCAGCCGTCGTGTTGCTGGGGCTTTGGCTGTTTCTCGAGCGCACCAGTTTCGGCCTCATCATCCGGGCCGGCGCGCGCGATCCGCAGATTGTGCGTGTGCTGGGCGTCGATGTCGCCCGGGTCTGGCTCTACGTGTTTGGAATCGGCACCGCTATTGCCGGCCTCGCCGGACTGCTGGCCGCACCTTTGCAGGGCGTGATCCCGGAAATGGGCGCCAACATCCTCGCCGAAGCTTTCGTCGTCACTGTCGTCGGCGGCATGGGGTCGATCGGCGGCGCGGTAATTGCTGGCCTGCTGGTCGGCGTCGTCATCAGCATGACATCGCTGTTCGCGCCCGAAATGGCGAAAGTCTCGATCTTCGCCCTGATGGCGATTGTCTTGCTGATCCGTCCGCAGGGATTTTTCGGACGTGCAGGGCTCATGAGCTAGGTCGATATGGCAATGAACGAACTTTCTCAGACGCTGGCGCCGGCCGGTGTCGAACAGCGAAACTGGTTCGAGGCCGCAAAGCGCCACCGCGCTCTGCTGGCGAGCCTGTTCGTGCTGGTGTTTCCGCTGGTCATGCCGTTCACGGCCCTGGCGGTAAATATCCTGATCTATGGCCTCTACGCGCTCGGTTTCAATCTGCTGTTCGGATATCTCGGCTTGTTGTCGTTCGGCCATGCGGCGCTATTCGGGACCGGTGCCTACCTCTGCGGCATCGCAATTGTGCATTTCGCGTTGCCCTGGTACGTGGCCATCGCGATGGGCGTGCTCGGTGGTACCGCGATGGCAGCGCTGATCGGCGCTTTGGCCATCCGGACGCGTGGCATCTACTTTGCCATGGTGACGATGGCGCTGGCGCAATGCGTGTACTACCTGTTCTACCAAGCCATCGATTGGACCGGCGGCGAGAACGGCCTGCGCGGCATCAATGTCCGCGCCATCGACATCTTCGGAATGAAGTTCGACTTCATCAACCCATTGACGCGTTATTACGTCGTGGCTGGGTTCGTGATCCTGGCACTGTACGTGCTGTCGCGGATATTGGCGTCGCCGTTCGGCGCGGTGATTGAAGCCGTCCGCGAGAACGAAGCGCGGGCACGCGCATCGGGCTACAACGTGACGCTGACGCGCCTGATTACTTTCGTCCTGTCTGGTGCGTTCTGCGGCCTCGCCGGCGCGCTGGCGGCGCTGCACCTGTCCATCGTCCCGATCGAGATCATGCATTACGAGACCTCGGGCATGGTGGTGATGATGTCGCTGCTGGGCGGCATGGGCACTTTCTTCGGACCATTCGTCGGGGCCGCGGTCTTTCTTCTGCTCGAGAATCTCGTCTCGTTATGGACGGTGCATTGGCAGCTGTTCGTAGGGGCCGTCTTCGTGGTTTGCGTGCTGTTCTTCCCAGCCGGAATCTGGGGCACGATCTTGAAGCGAGTCAGACCATGACGACAACGGAAAGCGGACCCTCCAAAGTCATCATGCGCACGGAAGGCGCCAGCAAGCTGTTTGGCAAGTTCAAGGCGCTGAACAACATCTCAGCCGAATTCCACAGTGGGGCGATCACCTCGATAATCGGGCCCAACGGCGCTGGCAAGAGCACTTACTTCAATCTGCTGTCCGGCGCATTGCGTCCGTCCAGCGGCAAGGTCGAGTTCGAGGGCCGCGACGTCACTAATGTGGCGCAGCACGAATTTGCGCATATGGGTATCGCGAAGTCGTTCCAGATCACCAACGTCTTTCCGCAACTGACGACGCGCGAGAATGTGCGCGTCGGCCTGCAAGCCTTCGTGTCGCGCTACAACATGTGGCGTCCACGGGCCAAGTTGCCGGGGCTGACGGAAAAGGCGGATGCACTGCTGGCGCTGGTCGGCCTGTGGGATCGCCGGGAACGTCTCGCCAAGGAACTGGCGCATGGTGAGCAACGCGCGCTGGAGATCGGCATGGCGCTGGCCAGCGATCCGCGGTTGCTTTTGCTGGACGAGCCGACCGCCGGCATGAGCCCGGAAGAAACGAGGGTGATGATGGATCTCATCGTCAAGCTTTCGCGAGAGCGCACCGTCATTCTGGTCGAACACAAGATGAAGCTGGTGATGGGGATCAGCGACCGAATCCTGGTGCTTCATCATGGCGAACTGCTGGCGCAGGGAACGCCGAATGAAGTCCGGCAGAACGAACAGGTCAAGCGTGTCTATCTCGGCCAGCGGGAGCATTGAGGCTATGTTGCAGGTCGCAAGACTCAATGCCTGGTACGGCGCCAGCCACGTGTTGCAGGACATCGGTCTGGACGTGAAGCAGGGCGAAATCGTCTGCCTGATCGGGCGCAACGGAGCGGGGAAGACCACCACGCTCAAGTCGATCATGGGCCTTGTGAAAACCGGCGGCTCGACGATTTTCAAGGGCAAGGAAATCCTCAGCGAGCCGGCGCATACCCGTTTTGCGTTGGGCCTCGCTTATGTTCCGGAAGAACGCCGCATCGTGCAGGGGCTTTCGGTGCGCGAGAACCTGCGCCTCGGGCTGGTGGCGTCGCCGGCCAAGAAGAACGAGGCAGCCCTGATCGACGAAATTGCAGACATCTTTCCGCGATTGGCGGAACGGCTGGACCAGGAAGCCGTCACGATGTCCGGCGGCGAACAGCAGATGCTGGCGATCGCGCGTGCGATGATCGCCAAGCCGGACCTTATCATGCTCGACGAGCCCTCGGAAGGCATCATGCCGGTGCTGGTCGACGAGATGTTCGAGCTGTTCCGCAAGATGAAGACGCAAGGCACGACAATTTTGCTCGTCGAACAGAACGTCGAACTGGCGCTTGCCATAGCCGACCGCGCCTATGTGCTGGATCAAGGCTCTGTGGTGCATCACGCCACGGCCGCAGCGCTGCTCGCCGATGATGAAATTAAGGAACGCTACTGCTCGGTCTGAGCCGCTCAGGCCGGTCCGTCTCCGCTTGTCTTAAAAATGATCACTCGATAAATAAAAGGAAAAACGCTCATGAAAGTCGATCGCGCTGCCATCTACGAAGCCGCCAAGACGCTCTCGAACTGGGGACGCTGGGGCAAGGACGACCAGATCGGAACGCTCAACAATGTGAGTCCCGATGACCTCGTCAATGCCGGTAAACTCATCAAGAAGGGCAGGGTGTTTTCGCTGGGCCTGTCGCTGAAGGAGCCGATCCAGTCCGGTCTGTTCGGCGGTCGCTGGAATCCGATCCACACCATGCTCGCCACTGGCACCGATGCCGTTGCCGGCAATCAGGATGTGCCGTCGCCCTATCTGCGGTATGCCGACGATGCCATCAACATGCCGTGCCAGGCCTCGACACAGTGGGACGCGCTCTGCCACATCTTTCTCGACGACAAGATGTACAATGGCTACGACGCGACGCTTGTGGACGCCCGCGGCGCCAAGAAGCTCGGCATCGAACACGTTCGCGACAAGATGGCCGGCCGTGGCGTGCTGCTCGATATCGCGCGCTTCAAGGGCGTCGATTCGCTCGACGATGGCTATGCGATCACCAATGCCGATCTCGATGCCTGCGCCAAGCAGCAGGGCGTGGAAATCCGCAAGGGCGACTTCGTCATCGTTCGCACCGGCCACCAGGAGCGCTGCCTGAAGAAGAAGGATTGGGCGGGCTATGGCGGCGGCAACGCGCCCGGTGTGGCATTCGAGACCTGTTACTGGATCCGCGAAAAGGACATTGCCGCAATCTGCACCGACACCTGGGGCTGCGAGGTGCGGCCCAACGAGACCAACGAGGCCAACCAGCCCTGGCACTGGGTGGTGATCCCCGCCATCGGTATTTCGATGGGCGAGATTTTCTATCTGAAGGAACTCGCGGAAGACTGCGCCGCGGACAAGGTGTACGAATTCTTCTTCACCGCGCCGCCGCTGCATCTGCCGGGCGCTGCGGGATCGCCAATCAATCCGCAGGCAATCAAGTAATCAGGGAGCCCGAAATGGCCAAACATCTCAAGCGCAGCCGTGACGCGGTGCAGCGCGCCGAGGACGACACCAAGGTGCGCGCGACCGTCGAGGGCATCCTGGGCGACATCGAGAAGCGCGGCGACGCCGCGGTGCGCGACCTCTCGATCAAGTTCGACCAGTGGGACCGAAAAGATTACCGGCTCACCGATGCCGAGATCAAGGATTGCATGTCGCAACTGTCGGCGCGCAACATCGACGACATCAAGTTCGCGCAGGCGCAGGTGCGGAATTTTGCCGAACACCAACGCGCATCCATGAAGGACATCGAGGTGGAGACCTTGCCCGGCGTCGTGCTGGGTCACAAGAATATCCCGGTGAATTCGGTCGGCTGCTACGTGCCGGGCGGCAAGTATCCGCTGCTGGCATCCGCGCACATGTCGGTGATCACGGCCAAGGTCGCCGGCGTCGGCCGCATCGTCACCTGCGCACCGCCGTTCCAGGGCAAGGCTGCGCCCGCGATCGTCGCCGCGCAGCACCTGGCCGGGGCTGATGTGATCTATTGTCTCGGCGGCATCCAGGCCGTCGGCGCGATGGCAATCGGCACGGAATCGATCGCGGCCGTCGATATGCTTGTCGGGCCGGGCAATGCCTATGTGGCAGAGGCCAAGCGTCAGCTCTATGGCCGGGTCGGCATCGACCTGTTCGCAGGCCCGACGGAGACCCTTGTGATTGCCGACGACACGGTCGATGGCGAGATCTGCGCTACCGATCTTTTGGGACAGGCCGAGCACGGGCCGAATTCCCCGGCGATCCTGCTGACCACGTCGGAGAAGCTGGCGCGCGAGACCATGGCAGAGATCGAGCGGCTGCTGAAAATTCTGCCGACGGCCGCCGTCGCGGCCAAGGCGTGGGAGGACTATGGCGAGGTGATCGTCTGCGACTCCGACGAGGAGATGGTCGAAGAAGCCGATCGCATCGCCTCTGAGCATGTCCAGGTGATGACCCGGGATCCGGATTATTTCCTGAAGAACATGACGAACTATGGCGCGTTGTTTCTCGGGCCGCGCACCAACGTCGCGTTCGGCGACAAGGTGATCGGCACCAACCACACGCTACCGACCAACAAGGCCGCGCGCTACACCGGCGGTCTTTGGGTCGGGAAATTCCTCAAGACCGTAACCTATCAGCGCGTGTTGACGGACGAAGCATCGGCGTTGATCGGTGAATACTGCTCGCGGCTATGCATGCTGGAAGGCTTTGCGGGCCATGCCGAGCAGGCCAACGTCCGAGTCCGCCGCTACGGCGGGCGCAACATTGCGTATGCGAGCGCAGCCGAATGACGGTCGCACTTCCCCGGACCCCGTCGCTCCGGCTCGACGGGCGTCGCGCACTGGTCACGGGCGCCGGCCGCGGCATCGGACTTGCGGCGGCTGCGGCTCTTGCAGAGGCGGGCGCACACGTCACGTTCTGCGCGCGCACGGCCGGCGAAGTCGAAGCTGCGGCCGAGGCGGCGCGCGACCAGGGGTTTTCAGCAGATGCGCTGTCGATCGACGTCACTGACGTCGCCCTGTTCCAGGCGGCGATGGCGGCCCGCGAAGCCTATCATGTCTTCGTCAACAATGCAGGGACCAACCGGCCGAACAATTTTGTCGACGTCCCTGTCGAGGATTTCGATGCGGTGATGAACCTGAACGTTCGCGCCGCCTATTTCGCCGCGCAGGCCGTCGCGCGGCGGATGCTCGGCGCCGGCATTCGCGGCTCCATCATCAACATGTCGTCGCAGATGGGGCACGTCGGTGGCGCCAACCGCTCTTTGTATTGCGCATCGAAATGGGCGATGGAAGGTTTCTCCAAGGCGATGGCGATCGATCTTGCGCCGTCGGGCATCCGGGTCAACACGCTATGCCCGACTTTTATAGAAACACCGATGACGAAACCCTTCTTCGAGAATGCCGCGTTCAAGGAGAGCGTGCTCTCAAAGATCAAGCTCGGCCGCCTCGGCACGGTGGAAGACCTGATGGGAGCAATCGTGTATCTTGGCGGTGATTGCTCCACTCTGATGACCGGATCGTCCATGGTCATCGACGGAGGTTGGACGGCGGATTAAACGGCTGGAAAAGCCGGTATCCGAGGAAGCGCTTCGCCGAAACATGCGAGGGAGGTACCGATGGCGCTGCAACAACTACAGGCCGGAACGAACGCCGGATCCATCATCCGCGTCGCGGCGAGGAACGTCCTGGACTATTGCTATTGGAGCTGCCGTATCCTCGGCTCGGGATATATCAATTGCTGTGAGTTCGATCAGCTCGAGAGCAACCAGCCTCGGGAGTCGACCTCCGAGAAACCGTCACCAAGCCCCGCGCCTGATGGAATTCAGGATCGATGAGGCTTTGCTGCCCGGATCCGGGCTGCCGAAGTCCGAATACTTTCGGGCGAGGCGGCAGATTGACGAGCGCGTAAATGCCGACCAACCGATCCACAATGGCAATCTTGCCAATTTCGCCCGGTCTGGCGATGGTAAGAAGACGCTGCCCTTGAGAGCTGAGCCGCAACATGGGCGCCGGCAGATACTCCTCAGTTCATATCAGTATGGATTACACTACCCGAGGCTATGCCCCACCAAAGTCGCTCCATCCGTCGTTCCCGGTACTGCGTATTCCGTCTTATTGCTCCATCTTTTGGCCGCATTGTGCTTCGTGCAAGGGATGGCCTTGAGGGCCAAGTGGCCGTACGCTGCCACGCGGCTGTGAATTTGAAGGAGCAGCGAAATGACTTTCTCGACCGAACGTGCAGTTCTCGCAGGCGGCTGCTTCTGGGGCGTTCAAGATCTGTTACGTCGCTATCCCGGGGTGATTTCCACTCGGGTCGGCTACACCGGTGGCGATGTCGCTAACGCGACCTACCGCAACCACGGAAATCACGCCGAAGCGATCGAGATCGGTTTCGACCCGCAGAAGATCAGTTACCGGCAGCTACTGGAGTTTTTCTTTCAGATCCACGATCCGAGCACATTAAATCGTCAGGGCAACGATAGGGGTGCCAGCTACCGGTCGGCCATCTTCTACACAAACGACGAACAGAAGCGGGTAGCGGAAGACACGATCGCCGATGTGGACGCCTCCGGCCTTTGGCCAGGCAGGGTCGTCACAGAGATTGCGCCGGTCGGCCCCTTCTGGCCGGCCGAACCCGAACATCAGGATTACCTAGAGCGATATCCGGACGGTTATACATGTCATTTCATTCGGCCGGGTTGGAGGCTGCCGCGGCGGGAGGAAGCGGGCCGGGCGGTGGCGGGCGAGGCCCAGTAGCATGGCAAAGGGATCGGACCTTCTGGTTGCTGCTCTCGAGAATGAGGGCGTCGAATGCATCTTCGCTATTCCGGGCGAAGAGAACCTCGACGTCCTTGAGTCGCTGCGGCGATCGAAGATCAAGCTTGTGCTGACGCGGCACGAACAGGCCGCCGGCTTCATGGCGGCCACATACGGCAGGCTGACGGGCCGTGCTGGCGTCTGCCTGACGACGTTGGGGCCGGGTGCGCTCAACCTGACGACCAGCGCGGCCTATGCCCATCTGGGCGCGATGCCCATGGTCATGATCACGGGCCAAAAGGCGATTCGAAGCAGCCGTCAGGCTCGCTTCCAGATAGTGGACATTGTCGCGACGATGCGTCCTCTCACCAAGATGGCAACGCAGATTGTCGCCGCGCAAAGCATTCCCACCCTCGTGCGGGATGCGTTCCGTGTCGCTCAACAGGAGCGGCCCGGTCCGGTCCATCTTGAACTGCCCGAAGACGTCGCGGCGGATGAGGCAACCGCCGACTTGATATCCCCGCATGTCGTCGAATTTCCGGTGGCACCCGCAGCAGCCATCGACCGCGCTACGGTGATGATTGCCGGAGCCAAGAGGCCTCTTGTGATGCTGGGGGCCGCTGCGAGCCGCCCGCGGCTTGCCGAACCACTCTCGATGTTCGTCCGACGCGTCGGCATTCCGTTTTTCAACACGCAGATGGGCAAGGGCGCCGTCGGCGCGGGGTCAAATCTTTACATGGGGACGGCGGCGCTGTCCGAACGTGACTGGGTCCATGAAGCGATCGACCAAGCCGACCTGATACTTTCGATCGGCCACGACACCGTCGAAAAGCCGCCGTTCCTGATGGGGCACAACGGTCCGCAGGTGGTCCACCTCGGCGCCACGCCGGCGACTGTCGAGCAGGTGTACTTTCCACAGTCGGAGATCGTCGGAGACGTCGGCGCCAACTTGACTGCGCTCGCTGACCGCCTTGAGGGCAAGCTTCCCAACGCCTCGGCATTGCTCGGCTTGCGAGAAGGCATTCTCGCGCGCCTCGCGGAGCGTGCAACCGAGGACCGGTTTCCTCTTACGCCCCAACGCGTCGTCCATGACGTCCGCCAGGTCATCCCTTCGGATGGCATCGTTGCGCTCGACAACGGCATGTACAAGATCTGGTTCGCTCGCAACTACCGCACTAGCGTGGCGAACACGTTGCTCTTGGACAATGCGCTTGCGACGATGGGAGCGGGGCTCCCTTCGGCGATCGCGGCCTGTCTGATCCATCCGGACAGACGAGTGCTTGCCGTTTGCGGGGACGGCGGCTTCATGATGAATTCGCAGGAGCTTGAGACGGCCGTGCGGCTCAAGCTGAATCTCGTCGTTCTTGTGCTCGAAGATCACGCCTACGGGATGATCCGATGGAAGCAGGAAGCCGACGGGTTTTCCGATTTCGGGCTGAACTTCGGAAATCCGGACTTCGTCGCTTACGCGAATTCTTATGGAGCCAAAGGATCCCGTGTCGGCAATGTTTCGGAATTCTCGGCGATGCTGGAGGCAGCCTTCCGGGAAGGCGGCGTGCATCTCGTCGTGGCGCCTATAGACTACAGCGAAAACATGCGCGTACTCGCGCATGAGTTGCACTCGGTGTAATAGCGTCGCAATCCGCATCATGGTGCTCGATCGAGGGTCTGCGCGCTACCGTTAGAACTCGGGTGTGACAGGTTGCCGCGTCGGCCTGCGCTGGGACTGCGACCGCAAGTGAAACTATATCAGTCCCGGTTGTCGGCCGTTTCGCTTCGAAGACGCGCGGTCGCCAGTCTCATCATCTCGTGCAGCCAGGTCTGCGAAACATCGCTCTCGTGACGTTCATGCCAAAGCGAGCGAACCTCCAGATGTGTCGTGGCATAGGGAAGCTCATACATAGCTATCGGATTAGTCTTCGAGAATGAATGCGCGAGCGGACGCGGGACGATGGCAGCCAGAGCGGAGCCGGCAAGCGCGCGTATGCTTTCGAGCGTCCGCGGCCTCGACAATTCTTTCAATCCCTGGATGTGAGCAACCTACCACCAGCACCATACCCTCACGCATCGTGGCGTCACGATGTCTACCGAGGCGCCGGTGGCGAAACCGATCAGCTAACGCACCGGACTGTTGGGATAGGCTTGCGCGTGTGCGGTGCGTGATACACGGCAGCGCCGGCGGCCAGATGCAGAATACGATGGCGAGGAAGTTTCATGGCGCACCTCCCGGCAGCGCCAAAGCTATTCCAACTTCCGAGCCTTTGAAAGGGTCACGATTTCTGCTTATGGCATCTTTGAGATACGCCGACCGAGTTCGGACATGTCCGGTTATCGGGTGCCGGCTTAACCGGACGAAGCGTTGCGTGAGGCGGAGCTGCTGGGAAAAGGTTGGTGGGGTGCCGGATCGGCGGTCACCAACGCATTCACTTACCAGGCGGCTTGTACGCACTACGAAGCTTACTTGCCGTTTGACGAACTTGCATGATTTCGTCCTGTGTCCACAGACGCTTGAGCTCAGCATTGTGGAGGGTACCGGATGCTACCACAACGCCAGAAATCGCCGGTGCTGCAC
>JAQGKA010000551.1 GCA_028290355.1 Tardiphaga sp.
CCCATGGTCTCGCGCATCGCGTCGATCGCGGCCTGCGGCGCATCGACCGGCAACAGCAGCACGATCGGATCGCCCGACATGCGGGAGATCACGAAAATGAGCATCGACGCGCCGATGATGCTGACGACACCGTGCATCAGTCGTCGCAGGACATAGGAGAGCATGATATTTCTTCTTGTTATCTTCAGGTTCGATTATTTTTTGAGACCGATCTCCTGGAATCCGCGCCATGCGCCGGGGAACGGCCACGGCTTGAACTCGACCTTGTCGCGCCACGCCAGCGTAATCACCGGGCGGTAGGTGGTGATGCCACCGAGCACGTTGTCGTGCTTGTACTTCGCGATCTGGCGGATCAGCTCTTCGCGTTTCGGCGAATCCATCTCGCCCTTCAACTGCTCGACCATGGAATCGGCCTGCTTGTCGTCGGTGTAGGAGTAGCTTCCCCAGCCTTTGCCGGCGACGAAGCTGTGCAGATGGCCTCCCCATGGCGTGGCGGGATCGCCGGGCAGGCCCTGACTCCACATCCACATCAGCACGCCGTCCATTTCCGGCGGCCCGCTGCGGCCACGGCGCCCGAGATTGATCCAGGCGCCATATTCAAGCCCCTGCGCCTTGCAGCGAATGCCAACCTGACCGAGATAGGCGAACACCGCCTCGCCCATTTCCTTGACGTTGGGTTCGCGCGGCGTAGTGAGGTTGTAGCAAGGCGTATCGAAGCCGGTGGGATAGCCAGCCTCGGCTAGCAGCTGCTTGGCCAGTTTTGGATTGTAGGCGTACGGCTTCAGCTCGGCATTGTAACCGGTGCTGCCCTTACCGACCTCGGCATAGCGTTCGCCCTGTCCGAACAACACGCTCTTGATAATCGCGTCCATATCGACAGCCTGCGCTGCCGCCTGGCGCACTTTCAATTTGCTGAAAGGCGAGGCCGGATTGTAGGTCGGAAAATCGATGTAAAGATTGTTGCCGGAGATCGCCGTAAACGTTTTCACGCCTGGGAGCTTCTTGAATTCGGCCACCATCGAGGGCGGCACGTTGTCGATCCAGTCGACCGCACCCGACTTGAACGCCGCGACGCGCGTGAGGTCCTCAGGAATAATCTTGATGGTCAGATTCTTGACGCCCGGACGGGCGTTCTGGTTCCAGTAATCGTCGAAGGCCTCGAGCTTCAGTTCTTCCTTGACCGAGCGCGACACGAACTTCCAAGGGCCAGTCCCGACGGGCGCCTTGGCAAAGCCGTCCTCGCCGACTTTCTCGAAGTACTTCTTCGGCAGCGCCCAAAGCTGCAAGGCACCTGCGATATAGTCACCGTCCGGCGACTTGAAACGGATCTTGAAGTGAAGATCGTCGATAATTTCAAATTTTCCCACGTTGGCCTGCAGATGCGACCAGCGCGACACTTTGGGATCCCGCAGGCGTTCGAAGCAGAATTCGAAATCTGCTGACGTCATCGGGTCGCCATTGTGAAACTTGACGCCCGGACGCAACTGGACGTCGATCACGGCGTTGCCGTCCTGCTGCTGCAGCTCCCACTTTTCCGCGAGCCAGTTGACAGGCTTCAGATCGGTATCGAAGCGAACAAGCTGCTCGAACATCTGGCCGATGAAATAATGATCGACACCGGCGGAATATTTCGTGGGATCGAGAGTGGTGCCTTCGGCGCCGAATGCGACCGTAAGGCTGCCAGTGGCCTGCGCAAACGCCGGAACCGGGCTCAGCGACAGAGCTATCGCGACCAATACACTGCTGCTTTTCACAACAGATCCTCCCTTATCGACGCTGTTTATCGCGTGCTTTTATCGTCGCAGCCGACCACAGAGTTCTACTATTGTCAATTGTCAACAATTGTACAAACGCTCGCCGCATCTTATGCTTGCTGCAAATCAATCGTGCGGAAGCGGCGCATCATGGATCTTGAAACGCTTGATGGAATGCAAAAGCCTGCGTCGCGCCGGCGCGGCGAGCGCACGCGGACGATTCCCGAACAGATTGCCGACCATGTCAGCAACGCGATCGTCAACGGCGAATACCGTGGCGACGAACGCATTCGCGAGCAGGAACTGGCAACGCTTTACGGCGTCAGCCGGGGCCCAGTGCGAGAGGCGATCCGGACGCTGCAGGAGCGCGGCCTCGTCAACTTCTTCCCGCGTCGCGGCGCCTACGTCGTCAACATCACGCTCGACACCATCGTCGACGTCTTCAATGTTCGCGCAGCGCTGATGGGCCTCGCCGCGCGCGATCTCGCACGACGTAAGGAAATGCCATTTCTCGCCGATTTACGTGCAGGTATCGCCGATGCGAAAGCATTGGCAAAGACCAAGGGCACCACCCCTCAACATTTCGCACGCGGGATCGCTCGCCTCGGTGGCCTGGTCGCCGAGCGTTGCGGCAACCATCATCTGTCCCGGTTATTGCGTGACCAGCTCAATCACACGCTGTGGGGGGTTATCTGGCGCGATAGGCCGCTCGACTTTTTTACGCCGCGTCGACAACACGCGGCCGTGCGCGAATGGGAGGCCATCGCTACGACGATCGAGGCTGGTGAAGAGAAGTCCGCGGAACTGTTAATGCGGCGCGTCTTCTTTACTGCGCGAGATGCGGCTATTGGCGCGTTGCAGCAAACCCGCTCAGAGCGGGTCAGCAGAGCCGGAATGATCAAGGATTGATGGTGACGCTCGCGATACGCACTTGTGTCAACCGCCTTCTTTTACCGCTTGCCCCTTGCGTGCCTGGGCATGTCTACCGGGCCCCCCCGATTGGGATGCCAGAAATAATAACGGTGGATCATTGCATGTGGCTGTGGATGGCCGTCACTTCGATGTCGCACGCCCGCAATGCGCGGATCAACGGATTGACCTCATCCCCTGGAAGTCACCGGTAATCGCAGCCTTTCCGTTGCGGGTAGGTTGGAAGTTGATCGCGTTTGCCGCCCAGCGGTCCGGTGACCTCTAGCCCCATCTCCATGATCGGGTCGCGGCGCGGTACGCCGAACTGATACACTCCGCCGTTCTCCGTCCCTTTGACGCCGATGATCTCATCGAGCTTCGCAGTATCGAGGTCAATCGCGGGCGGAGGCGATGGATTGGCTGCTGGAGGATCGAACGGCGTGTTGCTGCAAAGAATGAACGCCTACGATGAGGTTTTCGGTACGGACAGGGCACACCAGCGGACCGGAACACAGCTTTGCCGTCAGGCAGCGCCGCTTGGTCGTGAACCGCCATCCACCGCGCTCCGCATCCGCACGAGATATTTTTGCTCGCCCGATAGCACGAGTTCGCCGCGCTGATTATGGACAGAGGACGCAACCGCGACGATTCCCGTGGTGCGCTGTGGCGACAGAGATGTAATTGTCAGCGCTGGATAGAGCGTATCGTCTACGTAAACTGGCTTGAGGAATTTCGAGGATTGCTCGATGAAGCCGAGCAACGCGTCGCCGATCACATGCGGAAAGAGTCCCGCGCCAGCCGCGGTGAAGCAAAGCACCTGCAGACCGTGGGCGAGCAGACCGGGATGACCTTGGCGGCGACAATACTCAACGTCGTAGTGGATTGGATGATTGTCGCCTGATACGGCCTGAAATGCCGCAAAGTTAGCGTCCGTAACAGTGCGGCTTGGAAGACAGAACTTTTCGCCGATCTTCAAGTCCTCGAAGAAACGGGGTTCTACGACGCGGTGCTTGGTCGGATCGAAGGGTTTGGCGAGGCCAGTGGCGCTGGAGATGTCGGTCATCGGGTCGCCCCCATCGCGATGTCGCAACCACCTTCTTCGAGTGGGCGCCATGCCTCGTCCGAAGGAACCGTCGCGATCACCTTTTCATAATCCCATGGTCCGTCGGATTCATTGGGCGCCTTGACCTGCACGAGAAACATATTGCGCAGCACCTGACCATCCTCGCGAATACGCGCATTCTGCGTCATAAAATCGTTGACCGGAAGTTTGCGCATGGCCGCAGCCACTGCATCTGCGTCGTCAGTTCCGGCGAGCTGCACAGCCTTCAGATAATGCATCACCCCGCTGTAAACCCCCGCCTGGATCATGGTCGGCGCCTGCCCGCGCCGTCGTGCCATGAATCGTTTACCGAAAGCACGTGTCGCATCGCTCTGGGTCCATGAGAACGACGTCGCATAGATGATGCCTTGCGCAGCCTGAAGCCCGAGCGAGTGCACGTCCGTGATCAGCATGAGCAAAGCAGCGATGTGTTGATCGGCTGTCCTACCGATGCCAAATTCGGATGCCTGCTTCAGACTGTTGACGGTGTCTCCCCCCGCATTGGCGAGTGCGATAACCTTTGCCTTGGAATTCTGCGCCTGGAGAAGAAACGAGGAGAGGTCGGATGCGCCGAGCGGATGGCGGACCGCGCCCAGCACCTTGCCGCCTGCCTTGGTGACAAAGTTCGATGCATCGCGTTCCAGCGCGTGCCCGAAAGCATAATCGGCGGTCAGAAAGAACCAGCTGTCGTCCTTCTGCTTCAGCAGCGCCTTGGTGACGGCGGAGGCTTCCGCATAAGTGCTGTAGGTGAAATGGAAACCGTACGGCGAGCACTGCTTGCCGGTGAGATCCGAGCTTCCCGGGCCCGATATCAGGAAGATCCGCTTTTTGTCACGCGCCAGGCCCTGGATCGCGAGCGCCGTTGCCGAGTTGCCGCCGTCGGCGATCGCATCCACGCCGCCCTCGTCGATCCAGCGCCGCACGATAATAGAGGCGATGTCGGGCTTGTTTTGATGGTCGCGGTGATGATCTCGATCTTTTTGCCGAGCACGGACGGGCCGAAATCCTCGACGGCCAATCGTGCCGCCTCGACCGCGCCTTCGCCGCCGAGATCGGAATACAATCCCGACATGTCATTGATAACGCCGACGCGGACGACATCGCCGGACACCTGCGCCAACGTTTGATTGGTCGCGAGAAAGCTTGAAGCCCCCATCATCGCGACCGCGATCGTCAGATAAAGCCTTCGTTTCACGCCATGTCCTTTCGTGTTGGTTCGGGACGTTCGTCACGCATCCAGGAGACCCGAGACCTCCGCGACCGACACCCGCCGGTCGGCAAGGACGATCTCAATCGCCTCTTGCTCCCATGCCGCATCTGCCGGGGCCAGCGGATCGCGGCTTGTCAGCCGGTGTTCGAGAACGAAACGCGCGAACAGCGCGCGGCGCGCGTCGACGCCGGGCTGGCTGCCTTCCCAAGCCAGCAGCACGGCACTGGTCGCGTGATAGAGCGCGCTGGCCGCAAGCCGTGCGGCCGCCTCGGATTGCGATTCGGCGGCGACGCGTTCGGCGAAGGCGATCGCACGGTCGAATGCGAGACCGAGCCGGCGGCGGAAATCCGGCGGCAGGCTTTTCGCATCGTCGAGGCGAGCCTTCATCACGATGGTCAGCGCCTTGTGCGCGCCACTCTTGCCGACCGCCCGCGAGATGATATCGAGCGCGTTGATATTGCTCGTCCCCTCCCAGAGCACCCCTATATGGGCGTCACGGACCAACCGCGCGTGCACCCACTCTTCGATATAACCGTTGCCACCGCGCACCTCCATCGCACCTGTCGCCACCGGAATGTTGTCGCGGCAGGCGCGGAATTTCAGCAATGGGGTCAGAATGCGCACCACATCCTGCGCCTGTACTGAGCCGGCGTTGGCCGCATCCATCGTGCTCGCGGCCAGCATCACCATCGAGAGCGCCTGTTCCGTCGGCACCATCAGCTTCATGAGCTGACGGCGCAGCAGCGGATACGCGACGACAGGTTGTCCGAAAGCGACGCGCTCCCGCGCGCAGGTGAGCGCTTCGTTGACGCAGCGCCGCATCATCGCCGCGGCGCGCACGCCATGCGACAGCCGCGACAGGTTCACCTGTTCCATCATCTGCTTGAGGCCGCGATCCGGCTCCCCGACGAGATACGCGACTGCCCCTTCCAGTCGGATCTCGCCGCTCGCCATCGACCTTGTGCCAAGCTTGTCCTTGAGGCGAACAATCCGATAGCTGTTGCGACGACCGTCCTTCAGACGGCGCGGCAGAGCGAACAGCGCAAGCCCTCTGGTGCCGGCCGGCGCCCCCTCGGGACGGGCCAGCAGCAACGCCACATCCGCATCGGTATGCGAACAGAACCATTTGTCGCCAGTGAGGCGCCAGACGTCACCGTCGCGGGTCGCGACGGTTTCGATTGCGCCGACGTCGGACCCGCCGGCCCGCTCCGTCATGAACTGGGTGCCCTTCCAGAGCGTCGCAATGTCGCTGGAGAGCATCAGCGGCAGTAGATAGTCCTTCAGTTCGGCACTGGCGAACTTGCGAATGAGATGGATCGAGGTGTCCGTCACGCTGATCGGACACATCAGCCCGAACTCCGCCTGCACGAACAGATACTGGAAGACGTATTTTGCGACGGCCGGCAGCGGAGCGTCCATGCCGAGCACGCCACCACGATGGCTCATGGCGTGAAACTGAAAATCACCAAACGCAATCGTTTCCATGTCGCGATAGGCCGGATGATAATCAATCCAGTCCTCGTCGCGGCCGAAGCGATCGCGGGCGTGGAGCACCGGCGGATGTTTGTCGGCGACCCGTGCCAGTTGATCGAGCCGGCCGCCGGCCAGGGCGCCGAGGCGCTGGAAGTGCGGCTCGAGCCGCCGATGGTCCTCGCGCGACAGATAGAGCGGCAGAAGATCGCGCACGCCGCCATCGATCTCGTAAAAGTTGAGGCCCGCGCAGTCCGGCGCGACGTGGCGCGCGGCATCAGCGTGCGCAGCATCGGACGACCTGGTTGTGCGCGCAGGGTCGGTTTGATGATGGGTCTGGTTCCCGTGCATGGTTTTGCTCCTCACCGTCCTGCGTAAACTTGGCTCGCGGCGCGAGGCATGACCGGGATGCGCACCGGCATACAGGCGGCGTCGGGCGAGCCAGTCTGCACAACATTGAGAAGGGGGCGAGCCTTGTCCAGCGTCGCCGCGCCATCGGCGAAATATTTCAGATACATGGAAGAAAATGGAGCGACCGAACGCCGATGTACTGACAGCCAGCGGGGTGTCACAAACAAGATCGCAGGATCAATCGCTTAGCGGCTGCTGCGACCTGTTACGGCGGGGGTGCCGTCCGCGCCCTGATTGGCGCCTGCCATTGACGATTGCGCAGGGCGCTGCTCAGTATCGCGACCATGCGAGGCGAGGCGCGCTTATGTTGCGATGCACTCCAAACGATAATGAAGCGAGCTATCAATCGCTTCGGATGAGGATTCACATGGGATTGCCGGGATGAAAAGTGTCCGCTCGGACGGGCAAATGCCACGCCGCGGACGACGCCGCATCGTCGCCGAACGCATCTCGGCGCGCGTCGACCCCTCGGTGACGATCATCGAAGCCAATCGCTGCGACACCTCATTCCGCGCCGCCGACGGCGAGCCGGAGCCGTCGGTCGTCAAATCGGCGCATCGCGTGCTGCGCATTTTTGAATACTTCGCCGAGATCCAGAGACCGGCGTCCATGACCGAGATCGCGCGCCGGCTGAACTACCCCGCGTCAAGCACGTCGGCTTTGCTCAAAAGCCTGGTTGAACTCGGCTACCTCGACAGCGACCGGCACGCGTGCACCTATGTTCCGACGGCGCGGATATCGCTGCTCGGCGGCTGGACACGCGACCGGGTGTTGCCGGGCGGCAACCTGGAGACCATCACGCGCGAGTTGCACGAAGCGACAAGGCTGACGACATTCGTTGTCAGCCGCAACCAGCTCTACAGCCAGTATATCAATGTCCTGCAGGGAACTACCCCCGTCCGCTACTATCTCGAACCCGGCGGATTGCGATTGCTGACCCACTCGACTCCCGGCCGCGTGCTGTTGAGCTTGATGAGCGACGACGAGGTCCAGCGCAACACTATCGTCTTGGCTTAAAGTGTTTGGATTTGGGCTATACCGCCCTGTCTGCGGGCAGTCTGAGAGACAAAGCCGAACCGCTGCTCCGCGAGCTTGTCCCAGTATTAGGCGACGCAGCCTCTAGGGCATGTCATGTTGGCCTACCTTCCAAAAGATGAGCAGGTCGAGCGGCTTGAGGCCACCGAACGAGTCAAGCTATCGGAACGGACGCTCACCGAATTGAAGGACTTGTTGACTAGGCTCGATCAGGTCTGCAAGCAAGGATATGCCATTTCGGATGGTGAAAATGCTTACGGGCTCCGCACCATCGCGGCGCCGGTGTTTGGTGCCGGTAACTCTGTCATCGCCGGAATCAGTCTCACGATTGACGCCAACCGCATAGACATCAAGGCATTCCGAACCAAAGCACTACCGGAGATGCTGCGTGTTGCGAAGA
>JAQGKA010000563.1 GCA_028290355.1 Tardiphaga sp.
GTGATCGAGGCCTATATCGGCAAGACGGAGGACGCCCATGCCTCTGCTTGAAGTCTCCGACCTGCGCGTCAGCTACGGCAAGGCGCTCGCCATCGAATCGGTTTCGATCAGGGTCGAGAAGGGCGAACTTGTCGGCGTGCTCGGCCCCAACGGCGCCGGCAAGACCACGCTGCTGAAGGCGATCTCGCGCTCCATCGCGTCGCAGGGCACGCTGGCCTTCAAGGGCCAGTCGCTGCACGCGATCGAGCCCTACTATGTGGTGGCGCGCGTCATCTGCCACTGCCCCGAGGGGCGAAAACTGTTCTCGGAATTGTCGGTGCTGAAAAACCTGCAGCTCGGCGCTTATCTCCGCAAGAACAGCGCGGAGATCACCAGCGATCTGGAGCGCGTGTTCACGCTGTTTCCGGTGCTGCGGGAGCGGCAGTGGCAGCAATCCAGCACCCTGTCCGGCGGCGAACAGCAGATGGTGGCGATCGGCCGCGCGCTGATGGGCCGCCCGGAACTGCTGCTGCTCGACGAACCCTCCGTCGGCATCGCGCCGCGGTTGAAGGGGCTGATCTTCGATTCGATCCAGCAGATAAGAAAGGACGGCACCGCCATCCTGATTGTCGAGCAGGACGCCAACTCGACGCTGCGGATCGCCGACCGCGTCTATGTCCTCGAGCACGGCCGCACCATCCGCGAGGGCAAACCAACCGAGCTTGCGGGTGACGAATACATTCGTCAGGTTTATCTCGGGGTGTGATCCCGCATGACGCGGGATGGACTATCGAAAAGCGGCGGCACATGGAATACGTGGCGATGGCCGATGGCCGCCATGCTAGCTTGTGGCTGAGATATCCGACAGCACTTCATCGAGAGCTGACAGGAAATGGTCGGCATTGCCCCGCGAAAACACCAGCGGCGGACGAATTTTCAGCACGTTCGCGTGCAGGCCCGCCGCGCTGATCAGCACGCGTTTTTCACGAAGCCCGTTGACGAGGCGCGCCGTGGCCGCTGTCGCGGGACTGCGCGTTTTGCGGTCCGTCACCAGTTCGACACCGATAAACAGACCGGCACCGCGAACGTCGCCGATCATCTCGTGCCGCGTCGCCAGGCCACGCAATCCGTCGCGGAGATAGCTGCCAACATCTCCCGCGTTTGCGATCAAATGGCTCTGCTCGATCACGTCGAGCACCGCCATGCCCACCGCGCATGAAACCGGATTGCCGCCAAACGTGTTGAAGTAGCGGGTTCGTTTGCCGAACGTTTCCAGGATTTCCGGGCGCGCGACCAGGCCGGCCATCGGGTGACCGTTGCCCATCGGCTTGCCCATGGTGACGATGTCG
This sequence comes from Tardiphaga sp., assembly GCA_028290355.1. Lineage (GTDB taxonomy): Bacteria > Pseudomonadota > Alphaproteobacteria > Rhizobiales > Xanthobacteraceae > Tardiphaga. Next base: position 1,329 of record JAQGKA010000563.1, read on the forward strand.
GGCACCACGCCGTGACGCGAAAAGCCCCACATGCCTTCACCGGTTCGGCCGAACCCGGGCTGCACCTCGTCGGCAATCAGAAGGCCGCCGGCTTCGCGGATCGCAGCCGCCGCCGGGGCGAGAAAGCCTGCGGGACCGGACAGCACCCCATCGCTTGAGAAGATCGTGTCGACCAGCAGTGCCGCCGGCTTGATGCCGTGGGCTTTCATGTCGGCAATCGCAAGCCGGACGTGTCTGGCAAAGGCTTCGCCGACATCGCCGCCGTCGGCGTGATAGGCATTTGGCGCGGGCACGGTACGAACATGCGGCGGAAGCACAATGCCGTCGCCCAGCGACGGCGACATTTCCGAGATGGCGATGGTCACGCCGTGATAAGCCAGCTGCGTGATAATCACGCCGGTGCCGCCGGTGAAGGTCCGCGCGGCGCGATAGGCCAGATCGTTCGCCTCGCTGCCGGTGCAGGTGAACATCACATGCGCGAGTTCTGCGGGAAAATAACCGAGCAACCGCTCGGCATAATCGAGGATTCCGTCGGTCAGATAACGGGTGTGCGTGTTGAGCGTGGCCGCCTGCCGGCTCAGGGCTTCCACGACGTGGGGATGGCAATGCCCGACGCTGGCGACGTTGTTGTAGACGTCGAGATAGGCGCTGCCATCGGCGTCGTACAGCCAGACGCCCTCGCCGCGCACCAGATGGACCGGATTGGCATAGAACAGCCGGTAAGCGGGACCCAGCAGGCGCTCGCGCCGTTCGACCAGCGCGCGGTCGCGCTCCGACATGTCCGTGGCCGCCGCAGCGTCGAATGAATTGATCATCGTCATCGTATCACGCTGCTCCGATGTGGTCCTGAAGCCAAACAATGGCATCGCCGCGGGATACTTCCTGAAGACGCTGCAGTCCGGTCCATGCGGCACCCTGGTTGCGCAGGATGTATTCGGCATTGTCGGGATGTCGCGCGGCGCGCCAGGAACTGACGGCGATCGTCAGCGCAAGTCGCGCGGCGATCATCTCCGGCAGCAATTCGATTTCTTCCGGCAGAAGCGGACAGACGGCATGGAAACCGGCCGCCATGTCCGCAGCTCCCTGCAGCGGATGGCCATGCTGGCCGACCTGATAGGCCGCGGCGACGGCAAGATCCTGCACCAGAGGCGAGCGCACGACATCACCGAAATCGATCACCCCCGAGATCACATCGCTGTCGGCGGGATCGACCAGAACATTGTGCGGATTGAAGTCGTTGTGAATGACCTGGCTGCGCAATTGCGGCAGCACCGGAACGACGTGTTCCGTGAAGCGATCCAGCGCATTTTCCGCGAGCGCCCTTTTCTGCGGATGCGGCAATTCTGCGAGCAACGGGCGAACCTGGCCGGCCGACTTGATGTCCCACAGCAGATCGTAATCATCCGCAGGATGCCGGAAATCAGCGAGAGCCAGATCGAGGCTCGCGAGAAAGGCGCCAAGACTGTGTCTTTGCGCGGCGCTGGTTTCCGCCTGATGCAACGGACGCCCGGCAAGATAGGTCAGGCAACGAATTCGACGCTCCGGCTGCCAGTCCGTCTTCCAAATGAATTCCAGACCATCCGCGTCCCGCGGGCGGATCAAACGCGGCACCGGCAGATCAGCAGCGACGGCATTGACGTGAAGCAGAAGCCGGCTCTGAAGATCTGTCACAGCCGACGGCTCAGCCGGATGAATGACCTTCAATACGAAATGGCGGTTGCTGCGGTCCTGCAGATGAAAATTGCGATCCCGCTCTCCGGTCAAAGCGACGGCGCGGGCATCGATCCCGAAATGCGCAAGCGCCAGTTTTTCGACGTCTTCGATAGCCGCCGGCGGCGCTGCCACGTCGAGCAGTTCACCCAGCTGTTCAATCAACTGGACGCCGAGTGTGCCCGAAGACTCCGTCTTCGCGGCAGATCCGTTGTTGCCGACCGTCATATCGCCGATACTTCCTGACCCAATCAATCACAAGGGGCACACCGCAGACCTTGATCGCCTGCGATGAGTGCCAGATCCCGCCATCAGCGGGATCGGCCAAGGGATATCTGCTTCACGGCGAAGAGTAAAATGCTCTCCCGCGAAAGCCCCTATGCGGCGACAGGCAGCGACTGGCGACGGGCAATCGCATCGAGCACGATTTTCTCCACCGCCACGCGGCGTTCGCCGCTTAGCGGCTGACGCGGCGCGCGCACGTATTCGGTCGAGTGGATCGCGATGGCTTCCGCCAGCTTGATGTTCTGCACCAGATAGGTCGAAACATCGAGGTCGAGCAACGGCCTGAACCAGCGGTAAATCTCCAGCGCTTCGGCAAGCCGACCGGCCTTGATCAGGCGGTAGATCGCGACCGTCTCCGCCGGAAAGGCACAAACCAGACCGGCAACCCAGCCGACCGCGCCGGCCGTCAGCGCCTCGAAGGCGAGATTATCGACACCGGTCAGCACGGCGTAGCGGTTACCCAGACGATTGAAGATTTCCGTGGTGCGGCGGATGTCGTCGGAGGATTCCTTGACCGCGACGAAGCGCGCATCCGATGCCAGCTCTTCCATGATCTCCGGCGTCACATCGACGCGATAGGCGAGGCGGTTGGAATAGATCATGACAGGCAGATCGCCGGCTGCGGCGACCGCACGCAGCGTGGCGACGGTCTCCTTCGGATTGGTGTGATAGATCGGGCTCGGCACCACCATCAGGCCGGATGCGCCGGCCTTGGCCGCCTTGCGGGCCATCTCACAGGCCTCGCGGGTTCCTGCTTCCGACACCGTCATCAGCGTCGGCTTACCGGTGGTGACGGATTGCGCGGTTTTCAGCACCGCGATGCGCTCCTCCTGCGATAGCATCGGGCCTTCGCCGAGCGAGCCGCAGACGATGATGCCGTCACAACCGGCCTGCATCTGCAGTGCAAAGCAGCGCTCCATCTCGGCATGGTCGAGCGCGCCGTCGGCATTGAATTTGGTGGTGACTGCAGGAATGACGCCTGTCCACATGAGTTTGATCCTTGTTGCTGGTGTGTTGTGAGTGATTTTGGAAAACGGAATGGCGTCAGTCCGGGTGAGCGCTGGCCCGCGACGTGTCGGCGAAGGCGGGCAAAGCCTGCTCCTCCTCCGCCGCGTCCGGCATCGCGCGCTGTGAAGAACGACGGCGCCATTCGAGATATTCGCCGACAAAGCCGCGCCGGAAGAACGAAACGCAGACGATGAAAATGAGCCCTGTCACCACGGTGACGAGATCGCCGATCGTGGCCAGATAATTCTGCAGCCCAACCACCAGCGCCGCGCCGACCAGCGGCCCGAACATGGTGCCCAACCCACCGAGCAGGGTCATCAGCACCACTTCGGTGGAGGTGTGAAGCGAAACGTCGTTCAGCGACACCAGCTGGAACACCAGCGCCTTCATGGCGCCGGCATAGCCCGCGACCGCAGCCGAGAGCACGAAGGCGGCGAGCCTGAAGCGATCGGTATCGTAGCCGAGCGATGTCGCGCGCGGTTCGTTCTCGCGCACGGCCTGAAGAATTTGCCCGAACGGCGAATGAACGACGCGGTACACGAACAGGAAGCCGATCGAAAACAGACACAGCGTCACGTAGTACATCGTCGTGTCGGAAGAGAGATCGAGGCCCAGCAGGTTTCCCCGTGGAATGCCCTGCAACCCGTCCTCGCCGCCGGTCCAGCGAAACTGCACGGCCAGAAAATACACGATCTGCGACAGTGCCAGCGTGATCATGGCAAAGTAGATGCCCCGGCGCCGAACCGCGAGACCGCCGATCGCAAGCCCGACGAGAGCGGCAGCCAGCACGCCAAGCGTAAACGCCGTCACCATGCCGAGCGGATGCGCGCCGAAGCGAATCATCAGCGCGCCGGTGACGTAACCCGCACTTCCAAGGAAAGCGGCATGCGCGAACGACACCAGGCCCGTGAAGCCGAGCAGCAGGTTGAAGGCACACGCAAACAGGCCGTAGCACATCACCTTCATCACGAAGATCGGATAGATGACACCGGGAACGAACGGCACGACCAGCGCCGCCGCAAACAGAAGCCCGAAGATTTTGAGCGTGATCGACATGCTGCCCTCAGACTTCACGGCCGAACAGGCCGGCCGGTCGCACCAGCAGCACCAGCGCCATGATCACGAACACCACCACCGTCGACGCTTCCGGATAGAACACCTTGGTCAGCCCCTCGATCAGGCCCAGCGAAAGACCCGTGATCATTGAGCCGAGGATCGAACCGAGCCCGCCGATCACCACCACCGCGAAGACGATGTTGAGGAGATTGCCGCCCATCAGTGGCGTGATCTGCATGATCGGAGCAGCGAGAACGCCGGCGATGCCGGCCAGCGCGACGCCGAACCCGTAGGTCAGCGTGATCATCACCGGAACGTTGATGCCGAACGCCTGCAGCAGCCGTGGATTTTCCGTGCCGGCGCGCAAATAGGCCCCGAGCTTGGTGCGCTCGAACAGATACCAGGTGCCGAAACAGATCAGCAGCGAGGCGGCGACCACGAAGATGCGGTATTTCGGCAGCAGCATGAAGCCGACGTCGAACGGACCCTGCAGCAATTCCGGCGGCTCGTAGCCCTGCCCCGATACGCCGAAGGCATGACGGAAACCGCCCTCCATCACCAGCGCGACGCCGAATGTCAGCA